>NZ_JBFUBG010000059.1:0-39606 GCF_056405875.1 Rhizobium sp. P1_E6
CTCGTGCGCCGGGAGATCTTTGCCGAGGTGCCTGCGCGGGTGGAATATACGGCAACAGAACTCGGTCTCGGCTTGGAGCCGATCCTCTTTGCTCTCTGCCAATGGGGACAGAACCATGCGGAAGCGCAGGGCGARCTCGATGAGCTCGCCGATTGCATCGTCAGGCCGCGTCACCCCGAGGCGATCGCGGCCTGATCAGAATGCTCAGGCCTTGCCGGCCTTTACCTCAAGCACGCGGTTGGCGGCCGACACGATTGCTTCGAGCGATGCGCCAACGATATTGGTGTTGATGCCTGCGCCGAAGAGCTTGCCGCCCGGATAGGATGTCTCGACATAGGAAATGGCCGAGGCATTCGAGCCATGCTGCAGCGAATGCTCCGAATAATCCTCGACCGACATTTCGATGCCGAGATAGTGCGACAGCGCATTGATGAAGCCATCGATCGGCCCGTTGCCGCGGCCTTCGATGCGTTTGATCTCACCATTGTCGGTGATCTCGGCCGCCACGATTCGCTGTCCCTTGTTCTCGGTATCGGGATAGGTGTGGTGGTCGACAAACCGGAGGCGAGCGCCCGGCTGCGTCACGTAGCGCTCGATGAAGCGGTCGTGGATACGCTTCGAGGGAAGCTCCTTGCCCTCTTCGTCGGTAATGCGCTGGATGTCTCCGCGGAATTCGACCTGCAGGTTGCGCGGCAGGTTGAGCCCGTAATCCTGCTGCAGGATATAGGCGATGCCGCCCTTGCCGGACTGCGAATTGATGCGGATGATCGCCTCGTAGGAGCGGCCGACATCGCGCGGATCGATCGGCAGATAAGGCACTTCCCATACCGGATGGTTGGCGATCTGTGCAGCCTTCATGCCCTTGTTGATCGCATCCTGATGCGAGCCGGAGAAGGCCGTGTAGACCAGCTCGCCGACATAGGGATGACGATCAGCGATCACCATCTGGTTCGAATACTCGAACACTTCCTTGATGCGCTCGATATCGGAGCAGTCGATTTCCGGATCGACGCCCTGCGTGAACATGTTGAGCGCCATCGTCACCACATCGACATTGCCCGTGCGCTCGCCATTGCCGAAGAGCGTGCCTTCGACGCGGTCGGCACCTGCCAGCAGCGCCAGCTCGGCAGCGGCAATACCGGTGCCGCGGTCATTATGCGGATGCAGCGAGATGATCAGGTTCTCGCGGTTGTCGAGATTGCGGCACATCCATTCGATCTGGTCGGCATAGACGTTGGGCGTCGCCATCTCCACCGTCGAAGGCAGGTTGATGATGAGCTTGTTGTCAGGCGTCGGCTTCACGACGTCGATGACGGCGTTGCAGATTTCCAGCGCCACATCCAGCTCGGTGCCGGTGAAGCTCTCGGGCGAATATTCGAAACGGTAACCGCCGCCAGCCTTGGCTGCCATATCGGTGATCATCTTGGCTGCATCGACGGCGATCTGCTTGATGCCCTGCACATCCTTGGCGAACACCACGCGACGCTGCAATTCGCTGGTGGAATTATAGAAGTGCACGATCGGGCGGTTGGCACCTTCCAGAGCTTCGAAGGTGCGGGTGATCAGTTCCGGACGGCACTGCACCAGCACCTGCAGCGAGACGTCGTCGGGCACATTGCCCTCTTCGATGCACCAGCGGGCAAAATCGAAATCGGTCTGCGAGGCGGATGGGAAACCGATCTCGATTTCCTTGAAGCCCATTTCCAGCAGCAGCTGGAACATGCGGGCTTTGCGGTCATGGCCCATCGGATCGACGAGCGCCTGATTGCCGTCGCGCAGGTCGACGGAGCACCAGATCGGTGCCTTGGTAATGGTCTTGGTCGGCCAGGTACGATCAGGAATGTTTACCTGCGGATAGGGCCGGTACTTCATGCCGGCGTCGGGCATGCCCTTGGCGGAAGCAGCGCTTGCGGAGGATCGGCTGGTGTTCGTATCCATTGTCTTGTCTCCTCGTCCCGGCATTTGCCGCGTCTTAGCCGATCATATCTGGCTTGGCGACAGCAAATGCGGACCTTTGATCGGTCGTTTGGTCAATTTTGAAAGTGAGTCGCGAGGAGCGATGGCCGGGCGGGCTTTCGGCCGCCGGGCGCTCCTCAAAGGACCCGGCAACCGCGCGTAAGGCCGAGGAGAAGAAGCGAGGTCAGGGCGCGCGTATTGTCACGCAATGCCATGCGGCTGCGTGCAATCGTCTCGGAAATCCGTGCGCTCGTGCTCTTCATGACCGCGCTTATAGCCTCCGGCGGAAATTCCGGCAACCCCTCACCTATTTTTTCATCACCTGCACAATTCGAGAGAGCGCAAGCATCAGCCCGCCGGCAACCAGTCCCCAGAAGGCGCCGGAGATGCCGCCAAAGGAAACACCGGAGGCAGTGACAAGGAAGGTAATCGCTGCCGCCTCGCGGGTTTCAGGCGCCTGAAAGGCGGCCATCGCGGACCCCGAGAAGGCGCCGACCAGCGCCAGACCGGCCACGGCCTCGATCAGGATCGGCGGTGCCAGCGCGACGAAAGCTGTGACCGCCCCGGCAAGCAGCCCCAGAATGACGTAGCCGACCCCCGAAATCAGCGCCGCCCAATAGCGCCGCGAGGGATCGGCATGCGCGTCCTGCCCGGCGCACATCGCCGCCGTGATTGCCGCCAGATTGACCGCATGCCCGCCAAAGGGAGCCGCCAGCAGCGAGAAAACGCCGGTCACGGCAAACAGCGGGCCTGGCTTCGGATCGTAGTGATTGACCTTCAGCACCGCGATGCCGGGAATGTTCTGCGAGGCCATCGTCACGATGAAGAGCGGCAGGGCAATGGACACAAAACCGGCGAGATTGAAGACCGGGTGCACGATGCCGATAACAGGCACCAGCGACTGCTCGAGCGACGCCAAGGCGCCCTCGGGAATATCCACGCCGAAGGCAAGCACCAGTGTGAAGGCAACAAGCGCCGCCGGCACCGCCCACAAACGCTTGAACGCGCCGACGACGATCCATGTCAGAATGATCGGCAGACCGAACATCGGATTGAAAGCGATTGCCTTGACCGGAGCAAAACACAGACCGAGCAGCACGCCCGAAAGCATGGCATTGGCAAGCGGTGCGGGAATAGCGGCAACCGCCCGTCCGAGCGGCTTGAACAGCCCGGCAATGACGATCAGCGCACCGCAAAGAATGAAGGCCCCGACCGCTGCGTTGAAACCGCCATCAATCGTGCCGATGCTCGCCAGCAGCGCCGCCCCCGGCGTCGACCAGGCGATACTGACCGGCAGGCGTGTGACGGCACAGAGCACGATGGCGCAAAGCCCCATCGAGATCGACAGCGCCATCAGCCCTGAAGCGGCCTGCACATCGGTCGCGCCCACCGCCTGTAGCCCATGCAGCACGACGGCGAAGGAACTGGTGAATCCCACGAAAGCCGTCAGCAGACCCATGAAGAGACTTTGAACGGAAAAATCTTTGATCATGCGAGACTCCCGGCTGCGAAGATTGCGCATGGAGCAGCATTAGGGGGAGGCACGCAAGCCGCATTGCCACCGGAAATGTTCGCTGGGCTGGCAATTTCCGTGGGGATTTCATGCTGATACCCAGCGTGACGTGGGCAGATATGAAAACGCCCCGCCGGCAATGGCAGACGGGGCGTAAATTCACAGCCGTATCAGCGAAAGATCAGATTTCGCTCTGCGAAGTGACCACGCGCGAAACGAGACCGTAGGCCACGGCGTCTTCAGCCGAGAGCCAGTAATCGCGGTCGATGTCCTTGGCGATCTTTTCTTCCGTCTGGCCGGTTGCCTTCGAGAAGATCTTGATCAGACGTTCGTTCATCTTGATGATTTCACGCGCCTGGATTTCGATGTCCGAAGCCATGCCCCGCGTGCCGCCGGACGGCTGGTGCAGCAGGAAGCGGGTGTTCGGCAGGCAGATGCGACGTTCCTTCGGAGCCGCGGCATAGATCAGCGCGCCGGCCGAGGCGACCCAGCCCGTCCCGATCATCCAGACCTTCGGCTTGATGAACTTGATCATGTCGTGGATGGAATCGCCGGATTCGACGTGACCGCCGGGCGAATTCACATAGATACGAATATCTTCGTCATTGGCGGCTGAAAGCGCAACAAGCTGAGTGCTAACCTTCTGCGCCAGTTCCTGCGTGATCGGCCCATAGATGAAGATCGAACGCGACTTGAAAAGGTTCGCCTCCGTTTCCTTGCCGAGCGGCAGTTCCTTCGTCTTGTCGTCCTGTTCTTCTTCTTCGTTCATTCGAACCTCTCTCACGTCCAATGCGGTTCCTCGCACATAGTGCGACTCAATGCGTAAAACAATGCGGGAAAAAGAGGAAGCAGGAAGCGGTGAAGATATTCTTATGACAAACGCACGATATCATCGCATCCTCTGAAAAGACCGGGAGAAACACAAAATGACCTCCTCCTTGCTACGCGCAGCCGTGCGCAACAACGCATTCTGGTGCGACGCCGTCTGCAAGGCACAGGGCTCGCCCGGCGAGTTCACGGCGACAATTTGGTTTCATCGCCGCGGCACGCCGCCCTTCTATCCCGATGCCGTAACGCTGGCGGAGACCGAGGTCGAAGCAGCAGAAGCGATCGCCACGCTAATCAACAGTGACAAGCGCGACTGGGCAGTCAAGGACAGCTACGCAACCCTCGATCTCGCGCCGCTCGGTTTCACGATGCTGTTCGAGGCCGAATGGATCGGCATGCGCACGCCAGTCTCGGCGCCGTCCCCATTCACCTGGCAGCGCATGGAAAGCGCTGTCGATCTTGCGCGATGGGAGGCGGAATGGGGCAAGGCGAACGGGTCGACTACACAGAAGATCTTTACCGAGCCACTGCTGCACGATCCTGAAATCGCGTTCCTGCTTGGTTTCAAACATGGCCAACCGGTCGGCGGCGGCATCCTCAATCACCACGCCGGCGTCGTCGGCCATTCCAACCTGTTTGCAGAGGCCCGGCACGGTGAAGCCATTCGCCGCGGGCTGATTGCGCAGGCTGCCTCGCTCTATCCGGGAGAACCGCTTGTCGGCTACGAACGCGGCGACGATCTGGACGAGGCGCTGCGCACGGGCTTCGAACTTCTGGGGCCTCTGCGCGTCTGGCTGAAGGAGGTCTGACCTTACTGAAATGTAAGCCGCCAAGGCTTTGAAATGCCCCAATCGCTTCCTAACTCAGTTTTACGCGGCCCTCCCGCCGAACGTTGAAGCCGCAGAACTTTAAGGAGACAGGCTATGTCACCGGAAGAACGCCAATTGCTGACTGCCCTCTTCGATCGCGTCCGCACCGCAGCCGCCACGCCGCGCGACCCGGAAGCCGAAGCGCTGATATCAGAAGCGAACCGTGCGCAACCCTCCGCCACCTATTATCTGGCGCAAGCGGTCATCGTTCAGGAAAAGGGTCTGGAAGCCGCCGCCAACCATATCAAGGAACTCGAAGAGCATGTCCGCCAGCTCGAAGCAGGTGTAGGCGATCGCCGCCAGGCCGAACAGGGCGGCTTCCTGAGCTCCATCTTCGGCAACACGCAGACGCAGCAGCCGGCGCCCGCTCCCGGCCCGTGGGGCGGCGCGCCGAGAGATAGCTATGAACAATCGCGCGGCTATGACAACACCCGCCAGATGCCGCAACAGCCTACCGGCCCCTGGACGCAGCAGGCCGGTGCGCCGTCTGCCGGTGGCAGCTTCCTGCGCGGCGCTCTCGGCACGGCAGCCGGTGTCGCAGGCGGCATGCTGCTTGCAAATTCGCTTTCCGGCATCTTCGGCAACCACATGTCATCGCTTGGCTGGGGCTCGCCTTTTGGCGGCGCCAACCCCTTCGGCGGGGAGAACGCGCCGGTCGAGGAGACCGTCGTCAACAACTACTACGGCGACAACAGCCAGGCTGACGATAACCGGGCGGATAATAACGACAATATCCAGCAGGCCGATTACGACGACAATGATGACGACTCTTCCGACGATTCCGGTAATGACACGACGGATGTCTGAGTTTTGATGCAAGGAACGGGCAACAGTTGGCTTTAAACAGCCGCGCCGTTGCCCGGCCCTTCGCTTCGGCTCAGGGCGCTGCAATCGATTCAGAGCAGTTCCAGAAAAGTGCCAAGCGGTTTTACGTCGGGAATTGCGTAAGAACTAAAGGGTGAATCGATTGTTCGGGCTGCGCCGGATCGCAGCTCACCCACGTCCACGATAGGTCGCAACGCCCTGATCCGGCAGCCATACACCTTCCGGCGGCTTGCCTGTCTGCCAGAAGACGTCGATCGGAATACCGCCGCGCGGATACCAATAGGCGCCGATACGCAGCCATTTCGGGTCGAGCAGCTCTACGATACGTTTGGCGATATAGATCGAGCAATCCTCGTGAAAGGCGCCGTGATTGCGGAAGGAATGCAGAAAGAGCTTCAGCGATTTCGATTCCACCAGCCATTCGTTCGGAATGTAGTCGATGACGATATGGGCGAAATCCGGCTGCCCGGTCATCGGGCAGAGCGACGTGAATTCCGGTGCCGTGAAGCGCACGACATAGTCTGTGCCGGCGTGAGTGGCAGGCACCTTTTCCAGGACCGCGTCCTCTGGGTTCTTTGGGGTTTCCGTCTGCTGGCCCAGCATCGAAAGGCTGGAAACGTCCGTATTCGGCATTACGCCTCCTTGATCACTTTGACGCGGATACCGTGCGCTTTTTCGCCCTCCGGCTCCACGTGAATGGCAATTGTCGCGCCCGCATGCGCTGCGCGGATGGCATCTTCAAGGCGGTCGCAAATATCATGGGCTTCGCGAACCGTCATCCTGGCGGGCACGACAAGATGGAAATCGACGAAGGTCACCGAACCGGCGCGCCGCGTCTTCAGATCATGGACGCCGATCGAGCCTGACGCATGGGTGGCAATCGCCTGCATGATCGCCTCCTCCTCCTGCGGCTCGACCGCCTGATCCATCAACCCGCCGATCGACTGCGAGATCACCTTCCAGCCCTGATACAGGATGTTCAGCGCAACGAGGATGGCGAGAATGGGGTCGAAGATCGCATAACCGGTTGCGAGCGCCAGAAGCAAGCCAAAGAGAACGCCAACGGAAGTGACCACATCCGACATGATGTGCTGCCCGTCAGCCGTCAAAGCTGCAGAGCGGTGCTTTCGCCCGGTACGGATCAAAAGCTGCGCCCAGACGGCATTGATGACACCGGCGACGAAGTTGATCGCAAGACCGAGCACCGGTGCCTCGAGCATGCGCGGATCGGCGAGATGATTGACGGCCTCCTGGACGATCAGCAGCGCGGCGACGACGATCATCACGCCCTCGGTGACGGCCGAAAGATATTCCGCCTTGTGATGGCCGAAGGGATGGTCGTGGTCGGCGGGCTTCTGCGCATAGCGGATGACGAAGAAGGCGATGAAGGCAGCCACCACGTTGACGACGGATTCCAGCCCGTCCGAGAGCAGCGCCACGGAACCCGTCACCCACCAGGCGACCATCTTCAGCCCCATGACACCAAGCGACAGGGGAATGCCCCAGAACGCCAGTTTCCGGACCGTGAGATTGCCCTCGTCGCTCATATCATCCCCCTGCGGATGCGAATGAATTGCAGCATATAAGCCGTTGAAACGCAAAACCGCCCACGCGGAATCGCGCAGGCGGCCAATGCGGTTGATATGGGCAATCAGCCCTGAAATGTCAAAGGCTTTGGCGCGTGAGACAGTGCCCTATTCGAACGTTATCCCGATCCGTTCCGCATCAGGAGAGACAAGAACCAATACGGCTTGGCCGGAGACATCCTGCGCGGGCACGAAGCCATTCTCGCCCAACCGATCCGGAGCGCGGCTGTCGACGGAATTGTGTCTGTTGTCTCCAGGACGAAATAATGGCCGGCCGGTACCTCGAAAGGGCCGGCATCGTGCAATTGACGGCAATTCCATATGCACTTATATAATACGTTATATAAACAGAGATATGGGTCTTTCCGTGGTCGAAGATGTGGTGAAATCGCTAGGCTACTTATGCCTCGGCAGCCGCTTCCGCCGCA
Organism: Rhizobium sp. P1_E6; assembly: GCF_056405875.1. NCBI lineage: Bacteria > Pseudomonadati > Pseudomonadota > Alphaproteobacteria > Hyphomicrobiales > Rhizobiaceae > Rhizobium > Rhizobium sp. P1_E6. The sequence continues at coordinate 8,006 of NZ_JBFUBG010000059.1, forward strand.
TCGGCGAACGCCTGCAGGCAGACACGCAACAGATGATCGAGGAATTCGGCGTCGGCATCCAGGCCGCGCAATATCCGTTCCTCGGCGCCATCGACAGGCTCGGCCCACTCACCATAGGGGAACTGGCACAGGCAGTGGGTATCACCCAGCCCGGCGCCACACGCACCGCTTCCCAACTCATGGAACTCGGCTTCCTCAGCATGCAGCCATCTGCCGAAGATCAGCGCCGCAGGGTCGTTTCGTTGACGCCCGAGGGGCAGGAACTCGTCGAATATTCAAAACAACAAGTCTGGCCGCGCATTGCCGCCGCCGTCGCCGATCTTTGCGAAGATCTCGACGGCCCGCTGCTAGCGCAGCTTGCGGCGATGGAGGATGGGCTGGCCGAAGCGCCGCTCATCCGCCGCGCCAGGGCCGCACAGGAGAAAACACCATGAGCCATATTCTCGACCGACCGATCTGGAACGCGCTCCGGACGGCGCATGCCGACCTCGCCGAAGGCAGCGAACATGCAATGCGCTATCCGCCGTCCATCGTTCCCTTCGCGGCTGCCGCCGACGATACGCGGGAAAGTCTTGAAGCACTCGAAAACCTGCCGGTCGCCGACGAAGTCATGGCGATCGTCGAAGCGGGGCCCGTCACCATTCCTTCCGGGCTGACCGTTCTCTCGGAAGGCAAGCTGGTACAGATGATCGCCGAGCGGCCTTACGAGCGTGTGTCCGACAGCCGGCTGCAACAGCTGACCTCTGATGATGCGGAGGAAATGCTTGATTTGGCGATGCTGACCAAACCTGGCCCTTTCACCCTGCGCGCGCAAAGCCTTGGAACCTTCTGGGGTGTGAAGATCGACGGCCGTCTCGTCGCCATGGCCGGACAGCGCTTGCGCCACCCGGGATTTGGCGAGCTCAGCGGCCTTTGCACCCATCCCGATTTTCAGGGGCGCGGCCTCGGGACCCTGCTCTTCCGCTTCGTCGCCGGGGAAATTTCCGCCAGGGGCGACATCGTCTTCCTGCATGCTTATTACACGAACACGCCTGCCATCACGCTTTACAAGGCTCTCGGCTTCAAGCTGCGGTCGGAAATGAACCTGCGCGTCGTCAAGCGCCGCGCATAGGCTGGCCAAAACGTCACAGATGAGTGCTTTCGTCATTTGCGCCATGATAGTGTCCCATTTGCATGATGTTGACGGCTCGGCAGTCAATTGGGGACCGCGCAGACATGCATTGGATCAATCGTTACATCGACCAACCGTTGCTCGACGGTGCGGCCAGTTCCTTGCGGGCCTGGCACATCCGGACCGGCCTGTCGCCGGAACGGCTGGAGCCGCTCTGGAACATCGCCGTGACGGGCTTGCTGATCTTTGCGACCAGCCATTTCCTCGCCGGCCCGACACTCCTTCTGTGTTACGGCGGCCTCGTTATGCTCGCCCTCCCCTCGGCCTGGACGCTGTTCACCGGCCGCGATGCGGACGGCTACAACATCGCCGCCTACAAAAGGCTCAGAACCAGGGCCTTCATGAAGCGTGAGACAGAATGGGCCGTCCGGCTCGCCATCCTCTTCACAGCTGGCTGCCTTCCCTTCCTCACTCGCTCGGGCGATCCGTCCGCGGCCTATTTCATGATCGGCGCCAGCCTCTGGTTCGTGCTGACGGGACCAGCAAGATCCTATCTGGCGGCAGCAGAACCACCGATGCCGCGCGATGGCGACCGGTCTTTCAAGACCGATCTGCAGTTCGGCTGAACAAATTTAAATCAGCACGCAATTCAATTGTCGCAGCCGCAATGGAACGAACGGCTCACGCTTCCGTTATCCTTGCCAGCAGCAGACAAAGGAGATCGCGATGCTGTACTATGCTCTGGTATTTCTCGTCGTAGCCCTGATTGCAGGCGTCCTTGGATTTGGCGGCATCGCCGGTGCGTCCGCTTCGATAGCCCAGGTTCTGTTCTTCATCTTCCTGGTGCTGTTCGTAGTATCCATCGTCGCCCGGCTTATGCGGCGCGTATAGACGGACACTCCAACGCACATGAAAAACCCGCCTTCTCCGGCGGGTTTTTTATTGCTTATGCCTCTGACATCAGGCCGCCTTGGTTTTGGCCCGCCGCGCTAGATGCGCCACCACATTCTCGATCATCCGCATGCCTGCATCGCCGCCGAGCGTCATGATCGATTCCGGATGAAACTGCACGGCCGCGATCGGCTCCTTGGCATGCTCGATGCCCATGATCGTGCCGTCCTCACTCTCGGCGGTGATGATGAACTCCCGCGGCAGCGTCGAAGGATCGGCAAAGATCGAGTGATAGCGCCCAACCGTCACTTCCTTGGCAAGGCCCGAGAAGACGATGCCCGGCTCCAGCACACGGATACGCGACGGCTTGCCATGCATCGGCAGCGCCAGATGGCGAAGCTCGCCGCCATAGGCTTCCGCTAGCGCCTGCAGGCCGAGGCAGACGCCGAAGATCGGCAGGTTACGCGCCCGAGCCTTCTTGATCGTCGCCTTGCAATCGAAATCCTTCGGGTTGCCGGGTCCGGGCGACAACACGACAAGGTCAGGATTCAGCCGGTCGAAGATCTCTTCCGGCACTGGCGTCCGTACGGTCGAGACCGTCGCGCCAGTCTGGCGGAAATAATTTGCCAGCGTATGCACGAAGCTGTCTTCATGGTCGATCAGCAGGATGTTGACGCCCTTGCCAACAGAGGCGACATCGCGCTGGGTCTTGCCGGAATTGCCCGTCTTGGCGTCACGGATAGCGGAAAGCATGGCAGAGGCCTTCAGTTCGGTTTCGGCTTCTTCTTCCTCGGGAATGGAATCGTTGAGCAGCGTCGCACCGGCGCGTACTTCGGCAATACCATCCTTGATACGCACTGTGCGCAGCGTCAGGCCGGTATTCATGTCGCCATTGAAGCCGACCATGCCGATCGCGCCACCATACCATGCACGCGGGCTCTTCTCATGGGCTTCGATGAAACGCATGGCCCAGAGCTTCGGCGCGCCAGTGACAGTCACGGCCCAGGCATGGCTGAGGAAACCGTCGAACGCATCCATATCGTCACGCAGACGGCCTTCGATGTGATCGACCGTGTGGATCAAGCGCGAATACATCTCGATCTGGCGGCGGCCAATGACCTTGACCGAACCCGGCTCGCAGACGCGGCTCTTGTCGTTGCGGTCGACGTCAGAGCACATGGTCAGCTCGGATTCGTCTTTCTTGGAATTCAGGAGCTTCAGGATCTGCTCGCTGTCGGCAATGGGATCGTCGCCACGCTTGATGGTGCCCGAGATCGGGCATGTCTCGATGCGGCGGCCGGAGACACGCACGAACATTTCCGGCGAGGCGCCGACGAGATATTCCTGGTTTCCGAGATTGATGAAGAAGGAATAGGGCGACGGATTGATCGCCTTCAGCCGCTTGGAAATGTCGGAAGGCTTGCTTTCGCAGCGCTCCATGAACTTCTGGCCCGGCACCACTTCGAAGAGATCGCCCTTGCGGAAACTCTCTTTCGCCTTGACGACGAGTTCGGCATATTCGCCCGGGCGGTGATCGCTCTTCGGCGGGATGGTATTCGTGCGGATGAACGGCTCAGCGGCGATATCGCCCGCCTTGCCTTCTGTCGTCTTGCCGTCCCTGGCGAAGTCGTAACGATCAACCCATGCCTTTGCGGCGTAGTTGTCGACGACGAGAATTTCGTCCGGCAGATAGAGCACCATGTCCCGCTGATCGGAAGGACGCTGAAGCTTCAGATTGATCGCGTCGAACTGGAAGGCGAGGTCGTAGCCGAAGGCGCCGTAGAAGCCGATGCTGGCATCCGCCTGCGAGTAGAAGAGATCGGTGATGGCACGAAGAACGGTAAAGACCGTCGGCATCTTCGAGCGCTCTTCTTCGGTGAAGACACGGTCCGGCATCTTGACCGTCAGGTCGAGCCGGCGCGCTGTCAATGTGCCGAGTTCAAGCTCATGAACCGTCCTCAATCGCTCGACGATGAAACCAAGGATAACCTCGCCCCGCTCGTTGTAGGCTTCGATCCAGACATTGCGGCCGAAGGAGGAAATACCGAGCGGCGGATCGACAACCGCCGTATCCCAACGCGTATAACGACCCGGATATTCGTAGTTCGAGGAGAAGACGGCGCCGCGACGCTCGTCGAGCTTGTCGATATAGGAGGAGACCGCGTCGGCATAGGGAATGGCCCGCCTTTGCCGGGTGACGGTGATGCCGCCCTTGGTCTCGTAGATTTCCGCACCATCATCCCGCAGGATCGTTACCATAGTTCCACTCCGTTATCGGGCCCGGACGAAAGGCGGCCTTTGAAACAAAAAAGCCGCCTCGAAGTTTCGGGCGGCTCGTTCGTCGTCTTTAGACACGATTGGTCGAGGCCGCCTCAGCGAGCCCACCACCAAACTGCAATGTTTACAGACTTCTTCATGGGCGAAATTGTTAGCCTGAGATTAAGCCAAGCGCAAGAGGCCATTGGCCCCCGAAAAAGGGCGGCCCGAAAGCCGCCCTACCCCAGCCTTGAAAGGCTGATTTGTAATTAGAAGGTCTTGGTGACCGAGATCTTGAAGGTGCGGCCCGGCTCCGAATACCACTCCTTCGGTTGCGAAGCGGTTGCACTCAGATTGACCTCACGAACAGCGAGCGCGTTGTAGTACTCCTGGTCAAAGATGTTGTAGATCCCGCCCTGGATACGCAGACCCTTGACTTGTTCCGGCGTCCACCATGCGGTCAGGTCGACGATGCCGTAACCGGGCGCATCGAACGACGTCAGGGCATTGTCGTTGCCGGTCATCTGCGACGAGAGCGTTGAGGAGAGGTCGAAACCGTATTCGTCATTGCTCCAACCACCGCCGACAATGGCCTTGAACGGCGCGACAGAGCGCAGCCGCTCCTGCGTATCGTCGTTCCGGCCATAGGTGTAGGCAAGCGAGGTATGAAGATTGATGCCGTTGTCGAACGTCTTGATCACATTCGCTTCAAGGCCCGAGATGGAAGCAGAGGACACGTTCGTGTAGTTGAACGTCATGAAGCCAGTGGTGGGATTCCTTGTCGTCACGGTTTCGATGAAGTTCTGATACCGGGTATGGAATGCAGCTACGCGACCCTGCAGACCGCCAGTATCGAAGTTAGCGCCGATCTCAATGCCGCGGCCGATTTCCGGATCCAGATTCGGATTGCCAAGCTGCGCATAACCCTGCGTCGCATTGTAGAAGCGGCTGTAGAGTTCATCGACGGTCGGGGCACGGAAGCCGACTGCAAGCTGGGCATAGAGCTGAACATCAGGTGTCAGGTCGTAGCTTGCAAGCAGCTTCGGCGACATCCCGGCTTCCGTACGATCGTAAACCGCACCGAAGCGGGGAAGCGCCGGGTTGTTCTCGAAACCGCCGCCCGTCGACGGTCGATAGTTGAACCAATCAAAGCGGAAGCCGGGCGTCAGCGCAAAGCCGCTATTGCCGATTTCGATCTTGTCTTCGAATGTCACGCCGAGGTTCGTGCTGTCTACGTTGGGTACTTCGGACTGGTTGTTGAGCGTCGGGCAGGTTGTCGGCGTCGGGCAAAGCGCCGAACTGAATTGGTTCCAGCTCGAGACTCCGACGTCGAGGCCGACGCGAACGGAGTGGCTGAGGCCGGAATATTCGAAGTCCTTCGTTGCTGTGCCGCTGAAGCCCCAGGTTTCGTTTTCGATGCTGTTATTGCGGCCATAGGCGACATTGGCTGCAGTGCGGCCTTGGGTGCCGGATTCTTTCTTCAGATCCTGCCAGTAGAGGGTAGCTCGGGCGGTGCTGAAGAATGCATCCGAAGACTGCGCCTCGTAATCATAATCCAGCGAAACACGGTCACGATCGCCCAGTTCCCGACCGTCGTAGTCGCCGACGAGATAGCTGCGGATGGGAGGCGTGCCCTGCAGGTCCCGCAGGTCGGTCTTCAGGTCGCGCCGGAAACGCTCCGCCGTCAAGCCGATGCGATGGCCGCCTTCGAGATCTTGACGCACCTTGAAGAGCAGGTTGTGCTGATCGAAATCAGCCGGATCCGCCTCGGTGCGCAAACGGCCATAGCTGTCGTTATCGCCCTTGTTGTCGCGCTCGTGACCCTTGCGATAGGCGCCCTGAAAAAGGATCGACGTATTGCCGACCCTCTTGGCGGCGGCGGCGGAGCCGGCAATGCTGCGGTCTTCGCTGTCATAGGTCGACTTGACGATCGCGCCCCAGTCGCGATCTTCCGGAATCAGGTCCTCGGGCTCGAGCGTATTGAGGACGAAGGCGCCGCCGAGCATGCCCGAACCGCCCTTGCTTGAATCTGCACCGCGCACGATGTCGAGAGAGGAAAGTGAATCGAAATCAAAGGTGTCGCCGCCGCCATTGGCGTTAGCCGGGGCAAAAGCGCCCTGGCGCGAGCTGTTGGAAATATACGGGATCGGGATGCCGTCGATGGTCGTCAGGATACGCGAGCCGGAAAGGCCGCGCAGGTTGAAGCCAGCGTCAGCGCGCGAATAGTTCACCGTCGCGTCGACGCTACGGCCGATATCGTCGTAATTCGTGACCTGCTTCTGTTCCAGCTCCTTCTTGTCGATCTGGGTGGCAAGCGGCGTATCGGCAACACTGCCGGGCGCCGCGCGATTTCCCTTGACGACGATTTTCTGAAGGACAGTTGCGCCTTCGGCATTCGTGGCTGGCGTTACCGCCGGAGCACTCTGTGCGAAAGACTCTGAAACTGGAAGAACAAGTGCGGCTGCTGTGCAGACCATTAGAACCGAGCGCCAATGCCGGACGATCATAACCTACCCTCAAATGGAAATTACCGGGCTGGCTGGTCGTGGCGTTTCGGGCGCTCGAGGGGCTGGCTAGGTTGCGAACGACTGCGGAGATTTCCGCCTTCTTTTTGCCGCATAAAAAACATGAGTTTTATTGTCAATATATTCCGGCAATTTATGTTGAATAATATCGTCAAGTTTTAAGGATCTCAGGAAACGTTGCGCAATTGCAACGAATTCGCCGCTCTCGCGTTTCCTCTCCGCTCGATCAACGACGGGAAACGACGTGTGAGAGAATTTCGGAAGATGGCGGTCATTCTGGCCGCACTCGCCCTGCTCCCCGGCGCAAGTCTGCCGCGAACCGGTCCGGTGCCTCAGGCAAAGCCAGAAGCAGCAATCGAAGCGCCTGCGGCCCCTCAACYAGAAAAGAAACAGGAAACCGAGCAAGCCCCCAAGCCTGAGGCTGCGCCCGAAACGCCGCCGGCAGCGTCCGACGTTCCGACGCCGCAGCCCAAACCCGGCGAAACCCCTGCCACCCCACCAAACGGAAAGGATGACTTGCCTCCTGCTCCGCCGGAAGATCAGGAGCCAGCGAAACCGGGGGAACGGACACTTGAGGAACAGCATCTCACCATCGAACCCGAAAGCGATGCGGACCATGCGGAATGTACCAAAGAGCTGCAGAGCCTCGGTGTTGTCTTCAAAGAAACGCCCCGCGTCGATGGTGGCAACGGATGCGGCATCGACAAACCGATCATCGTCTCTGAGGCCCTGCCGGGCATCGCACTGAAGCCCGAAGCAACACTACGCTGCCCGACCGCACTGGCGCTCGCACGATGGATGAAGGGAAGCGTCATTCCCGCTGCCTCGGTCGCCTTGCCGGAAAGCGGCGGCATCACCACCATCAATCAGGCCTCCGCATACATCTGCCGGCTGCGAAACAACGCTGAGGCCGGCAAGATCTCAGAACATGCCCGCGGCAATGCCATCGATATCGCAAGCTTCAGCTTCAAGAAGGGCGAGGATATCGCCATTCGCTCACGCCGTGAGGATTCGACCCTGACAGGCGCATTCCAGCGCACGGTGAGCGCGGCAGGCTGCCTCTATTTCATGACAGTGCTCGATCCCGAGAGTGATGCCGCCCATGAGACCCACTTCCATCTGGACGTATTGCAGAGAAAGGGTGGTTATCGCTATTGCCATTAATCATTTCAGGCGCTTGCGACTGTGGCTTGAATCAGTTCCTCACATCCCCAAATCAAAGTCTGAGAATAACGAACGCGAAGTTAGGAAAGTGAATGAAGGCTATTGCAGCCTGTATCATCCTCGGGCTGCTTTTAGCTGCCATAGCCTTGCTGTTTACGGGCCACATTCTCTGGCTCATACCCATAGGTATATTGCTGAGCGGCAGCCTTGAGAGGCTCTTCATTTGGCTATTCATCGACCCTGAATTTGGGAACCGCCAACGTCATCGCCTGATCCGCGGTGTGAAAGCTGCTCCGGATCAGAACAATCCTTCGATATAACCTTGATCATTGAGGTAAATCCGCTCCGCCGACGGCGACTTCGGCAGACCCGGCATGGTCATGATCTCACCGGTGATGACGACGACGAATCCGGCGCCGGCCGACAGGCGTACCTCGCGCACCGACACCACATGCCCCTCCGGCGCCCCACGAAGATTTGGGTCGGTAGAGAAAGAATACTGCGTCTTCGCCATGCAGACCGGCAGCTTGCCGTAGCCTTGCTCTTCCCAGGCCGTGAGCTGGTCGCGCACAGACTTGTCAGCGGTGACCTCTCCGGCATGGTAGATCTTCGAAGCGACGATCTCGATCTTTTCGAGCAGCGGCAGGTCGTCGCCATAGAGGGGCTCGAACTTCGCCTGTCCGGATTCGGCAAGCTCCACTACCTTATAGGCCAGATCCTCGATACCGGCCGAACCTTCCGCCCAGTGACGGCAGAGGATGGCTTCCGCGCCGTGACGCGCGACGAAATCTTTGACGGCAGCGATTTCCGCGTCCGTATCCGAGGTGAAATGGTTGATCGCGACGACGACAGGCACACCGAAGCGGCGCACATTGGCGATGTGGCGGCCGAGATTGGAGCAACCGCGCACCAGCGCCTCCACATTCTCCGTGCCGAGATCGTCCTTCTTCACGCCACCATTCATCTTCAGCGCCCGGACCGTCGCCACGATCACGGCAGCACTCGGCTTCAGCCCCGCCTTGCGGCACTTGATGTTGAAGAACTTCTCTGCGCCGAGATCGGCCCCGAAGCCCGCTTCCGTCACGACATATTCGCCGAGCTTCAGTGCGGTCTTCGTTGCAATCACCGAATTGCAGCCATGGGCGATATTGGCAAAAGGCCCGCCATGCACGAAGGCCGGATTGTTCTCCAGCGTCTGCACGAGGTTCGGCTGCATGGCATCCTTCAGGAGAACGGCCATAGCCCCATCCGCCTTGAGATCGCGGGCGTAGACCGGTGTCTTGTCGAAGCGGTAACCGATAATGATGTCGCCGAGCCGACGCTCCAGATCCTTGAGATCGCTCGCAAGGCAGAGGATCGCCATGACTTCGGAAGCGACAGTGATATCGAAGCCGTTCTGCCGGGGGAAGCCGTTGGACACGCCGCCGAGCGAGGACACCATGCTGCGCAGCGCCCGGTCGTTCATGTCCATCACCCGCCGCCAGGTGATGCGGCGCAGGTCGATATTCTCTTCGTTGCCCCAGTAGATGTGATTATCGATCATCGCAGCGAGCAGGTTGTGCGCCGAGGTGATCGCGTGAAAATCGCCGGTGAAATGCAGGTTGATGTCTTCCATCGGCACGACCTGCGCATAGCCGCCGCCTGCCGCCCCTCCCTTCACGCCGAAGCAAGGGCCGAGCGAGGCCTCACGTACGCAGACGATTGCCTTTTTGCCGATACGGTTCAGTCCGTCGCCGAGACCGACCGTCGTCGTCGTCTTGCCCTCGCCCGCCGGCGTCGGGTTGATGGCGGTAACAAGGATCAGCTTTCCATCCCTCTTGCCCTCCTGCGCGGCAATGAACTCGGCGCTGATCTTCGCCTTGTCGTGACCATAGGGAACAAGCTGCTCCGGCGGTATGCCGAGCTTGGCACCGATGTCGTAGATCGGCTTCTTGGTTGCCGCACGCGCGATTTCGATATCGGATTTAATGGCAGCCATGGATCAGGTTCCCGTTTGTCTGAGCGCGCGCCGGACTTGGCGTTTATTTCAATCGGATAGCGAAATATGCCTAAGCTGTGAATAGCACTGCGCCTTGCCGTCAGCCTATTCCATTGTTTATTAGGGATCAGCGATTCTAAGATTTACGGGGTAGACTATGAAATCACTCGAGCTTCTCGTCGAGCGCATCATTCTTTCCAGCCGTTGGTTGCTGGTTGTCTTCTATATCGGCCTCGTGCTGGCACTTGCCGTCTATGCCGTTTCTTTCGCTTTCAAATTCCTGAAGGTCGCCAAAAGCGTATTCGAACTCGGCGAAGCGGAAATGATCCTCGCCATGCTTGGGCTTATCGATGCGGCGCTGGTCGCAAGCCTCATCGTCATGGTGATGATCTCCGGCTATGAGAACTTCGTCAGCCGCTTCGACGAGGCCGAAGCCGATGCGGAAAACGAGGTCTCCTTCCTCGGCAAGCTCGATTCCGGCAGCTTGAAGATCAAGGTCGCCTCCTCGATCGTCGCCATCTCCTCCATCCATCTGCTGCAGGTCTTTCTCAATGTCGAACAATATACCGACGGCAGGATCATGTGGCTGACCCTCATGCACCTCGCCTTCGTGGTTTCGGCAGTCATGCTCGGCTTCCTCGAGAAGCTGATGAGCGTGACCTCGAAGAATGATCTGAAGGACAAGGCGTAAGGCGGCGTCAAGCCGGACACATCCGGCGAACGATAGCAGTGCGAAGCAACAGCGCCGCGTCGTTACGGCTTTTCACATCTGGGCATCAGTTAACCGATGCCGCAGCAGGTACGATTGCCGCCTCGGATTTTCTGGGGCATCGGACACTTTCCTTCGCATTCGGCCCGCAGAAATGAGCGCCCGGTTCTTCATCGTAAGGGATGACACCATTGATAATACCAAGCCCGATCGCCTGGGGATCAAGGATGTCCCCTCTGCCATTTGGCGGCGTGATCATCATTGTTTCGAATGTGTCGGGACTGACGCCCATTTCTTTGAAATAGGTATAAAAATCTTCACGATCAGTGTCTGTAAGCTTGTTCATCGGTCGGCTGAGGCCAAGCGCCGAATTTCCTATAAGCCGCAACTCTCCGCCCATGAAAGCAAGAGTACAGCTCGAAAAACAGTACGCACCGCCGGCAAAGACCTCCCCTTCGGTCGGCCCGTCTTTTGCCATGCTTGATATGCAGCGCGGATCCATCATCGGACAATTCGGCAATCTCGCCCTGCCAATTGAGGTATCAAGACCCGCAGCACGGATCATGCGCCCCATCGCAAAAGCGGCATCCCTGTCGCCGCCATAGGACTGAAAGACGACGGGCAGCTTTTTTCCTCCGAGCGCCTTCAAGATCGCGCCCAGCTGAGCCGGGGTATCCGGCATAATATAGCCATCCGCAGAAATCCACTGCGTACACTCGTCCTGGCAATCGCCATGGTACATCACGAGAAAATCCATGGGATGGGTTTTAATCAGACCGCCGCCTGCATAAACCGTCGCACTCTTCACCGGGGCCTCTGCCACAGGCGCCTGCATTACAGCTACCTCCGCCACAGGATGGCGATAGCAGACGGCGCTCGCCGCGGCGTCTTTAGGACAGAGCGGCATACCGGGCCACTCACTGAATGTCAGCACATCAGTGAGAAGACCCATTCGAACTGCGTCTTCAGGCGGTATGACTGCGATGCTTGCAGGGGTGGTCGCCATCATCACATCGACCAGATCACCACTGACGCCCATTTCCTTCAAATAGCCCGTAAGGGCAGCGGTGGCCTTCTTGCCCAGCTTGGTGGAGCTGCGCTGCCCAGCCGCCTTTCGCCCAACCTCCTTGCGGGAGACTTCCGTCTTCTTGCCGTTCACCATCTTGTATTCGATCCGGTAAGAGATACGCACCTTCTGATAGACAGTCGTGATCTGGTGGACGCCGATATAGGCCCACTGCGACGAAGCACGCGACGTGCCACCGGCCAGCACCAGAGGACACGCAGAATAGCAGAACGCACCATCCGAATAAGTATCCCCGACCGAAGTGCCATCCTTTGCGATAGCCGCAGCGCAGCGCCTATCGTCATCGGGGCAATCCTTGAGCTGCGTGCCGCCGACTGCCGTTTCAAGACCGGCCTTGCGGATCATCCGGCCCATCACATAGGCGGCATCGACTTCGCCACCCTCCGAGCGAAGGACGACAGGAACTTTCCGGTCGCCGATCTTTTTAAGAAATTTTCTCAACCGCGCTGGCGTATCGGACGTTATACGCCCCTCCGCCGAGATCCATTCAGGACAGTCTTCCAGACAGGAGAGGCTGCGCACGAGAATGAAATCCATCGGGGGCTGCCCCGCCTGTTTCTGCTTGGCAGCTTCGGAGGCAGTAGCTCCGATCGGCAAGTTCAAAAGAAACAAAATAAGTAATGATCGGAAGGATAGGCACTTCACCAAAAAAGAAACTGCAAAGCGCACGATTAGATCGCCCTAGTTGCACCTGATCATACGCTTAGCAATTGGATTAAAAGGCAGCAAGCGGGATTCCGAGGGCTTACTGCCGCCTTATTACTTTATTCTCCCATCGCAATCAGGCTGGCATTGCCACCTGCGGCAGCAGTGTTCACCGAGATCACCTGTTCCAGCGCAAAACGCTGCAGATAGGCCGGCCCACCGGCCTTGAATCCGGTGCCTGACAGACCCGAACCACCGAAGGGTTGGGTGCCCACAACGGCGCCAATCATGTTACGGTTCACATAGACATTGCCGGTATCGAGCGCATCGGTGACGGTGCGGATCGTCGATTCGATGCGGCTATGGACGCCGAGCGTCAGGCCGTAGCCGGAGGCTTGGATATCCTGCAGCACCCCAGGCAAGTCCTTCGCCTTCCATCTGACGATGTGCAGCACCGGCCCGAAGACTTCCTTGGTCAGCGCCGCGGCCTTGTCGAGCTCGATGATGTGTGGCGCAAAGAAACTGCCTCCATCAGGCGCCTTGCCGGCATAGCGCACCTTCTGGGTCTTCTGCATGTCGGCAATATGGGCTTCCAGCATCGCCCTCTGCTTGTCGTCGATGATCGGACCGACATCGGTGGTTTCCAGCGCGGGATCGCCGAGCCGCAACTCACGTGCGGCCCCTTCAATCATCTGGGTCATGTGCTCGGCCACGTCCTCCTGCAGGAAGAGCAGGCGAAGTGCGGAGCAGCGCTGGCCGGCAGAACGGAATGCCGACAGGATCACATCATCTGTCACCTGCTCGCCAAGCGCCGTCGCATCGACCACCATGGCGTTCAGGCCGCCGGTTTCGGCGATCAACGGCACGATCGGACCATCCTTGGCGGCAAGCGCCCGATTGATTGCCCATGCCGTCTTGGTCGAACCGGTGAAGGCAACACCGGCAAGCGCTGCATGCGCTGTGATGGCGGCACCGACATCCGGACCACCGGGCACGAAGAGCAGCGCATCTTCCGGCACCCCGGCCTTGTGGAGCAATTTGACCGCCTCATAAGCGATCAACGGCGTCTGCGGCGCAGGCTTTGCAAGCACGGCATTGCCGGAAACAAGGGCCGCCGAAACCTGCCCGAGGAAAATCGCCAGCGGGAAATTCCAGGGTGAGATGCAGGCAAAGACACCACGTCCGCGCCAGAGGTAACGATTGTCCTCGCCGGTCGGCCCCGGCATCTTGGTCACCGTGTCGAACAACCGGCGCGCCTCGCCGGCATAGTACCGGCAGAAGTCCACGGCCTCGCGCACTTCCGCAACGCCATCATCGAGTGTCTTGCCGGCCTCTGCGGCCAGAAGCACCAACAGCCGGTCACGATCTTCTTCCATGAGATCGGCCATGCGCTCCAGCGCCGAAGCGCGCTCTTCGACGGAACGGCGCGACCATGTCTTGAAGCCCCTGGCCGCGATCGCAAAGGCCTTGTCGATATCTGCTGCGGTGGCATTGCGAACGGAGCCAACGATCTTCGTGTGATCGGACGGCGAAATGACGGATGCTTCCGAACCGCTCGCAGCCACACCGGGGATGAGCGGCGCGGCGGAGATGGCGGCAATGCCCTTGCCGATATTGTTCATCAGCGTCTCAAGCGTCGCGCGATGGCCAAATTCCAGCCCGGCGCTGTTCTTGCGCTTGCCATAGAGCTGCAGCGGCATCGGAATCTTGCTGTTGCGAGCGCTCGCGCCGACATCGAATTCCAACTTGTCTGCCGGACGCTCCAGCAACGCCTTGACCGGCACGTTCTTGTCGCCGGCCATGGCGACAAAGGAGGAATTGGCGCCGTTTTCCAACAGGCGACGGACGAGATAGGCGAGCAGATCCCGATAACCGCCAACAGGCGCATAGATCCGGCAGGCGATACGATCGTTGGTATCAAGCAGGTGATTGTAAAGGCTCTCGCCCATGCCATGCAGGCGCTGGAACTCGAAGCCGGAGCGGTCGTTGCCGGCAAGCTCCAGAATGGTGGAAACCGTCAGCGCATTATGCGTGGCGAATTGCGGGAAGATGCGCGCCCGCTTGTCCAGCATGTGCTGCGCGCAGGCGAGATAGGAAAGATCCGTCGCCGGCTTGCGCGTCCAGACCGGATAGTCGTCCAGCCCGCGCTCCTGTGCCCGCTTGACCTCGGTATCCCAATAGGCGCCCTTGACGAGACGCACCATCATGCGGCGGCCAAGCTTTGCGCAAAGCGCGTCGATATAGTCGATCACGGCGACCGCACGCTTCTGGTAGGCCTGGATCGCCAGGCCGAAACCATCCCAGCCGGCAAGCGACGGATCGGAAAACACCGCGGCAATAACGTCGAGCGAAAGCTCCAGCCGGTCTGCCTCTTCGGCATCGATGGTGAAATTGAGCTGATGGGCCTTGGCCATCTGCGCAAGCTTCAGGAGGTCGGGCACGAGTTCCTTCATCACGCGGTCGCGATGTGTCGCCAGATAGCGCGGATGCAGCGCCGAAAGCTTGACGGAAATGCCCATACGATCGGGCAGGTCCTTGCCTTTAGCGTTTTTTGCCATCCAGCCGCCGATCGCCTCGATCGCCATCGCATAGGACTGCCAGTAGCGCTTGGCGTCTTCAGCCGTGCGAGCGCCCTCGCCCAGCATGTCGAAGGAGTGGCGATAGCCTTTCTCCTCGCTCTTGGCCGCACGGTTCAGTGCATCCTTGATCGTTTCGCCGAGCACGAAATGATGGCCGAGGAAACGCATGGCCTGCTTGGTGGCATTGCGTACGGTCGGCAGGCCCATGCGCTTGACGAGGCCGCGCACCACGCCTTCAGGCGTCTCGCCGGGACGGATGATGCGGGCCGAAAGGCCGAGCGCCCAGGCCGATGCCGAGACGAACCAGCTGTCGGCCTTGCCTTCATGTTCGCTCCAGCCGCCCTCCTTCAGCTTGTCCTCGATCAGCTTGTCCTGCGTCAGTGCGTCGGGCACGCGCAGCAGCGCCTCGGCAAGCACCATCAGCGCCAGGCCTTCCTTGGTGGAGAGACCATATTCCCGCAGAAAATCTTCCACGCCGCCGATCGATCCGGAATTGCTGCGGATCGCCTCGATCATGCCGCCGCCACGTTTGTCGATCGCCGCATCCTGGGAGGCTGAAAAACTCAGGCTTTTAGCGAAGCCATGCAGCAGGCGGTCATCGTCACCGGCAAATGGAGCGTTGAACGGGGCAAAAGGCGTGGAAATCTGGGTAGGCATGAAGGGTTCTCCGTGATTTCGACAACATAGCTGTTCATTCGTGGCGTTTTTCACTAAACTGTGGGCTGCCAACACGATCTTCGCCTACCGACTGCCTGAAAGGCCGCGAAAAATGAAAGAACTCGACCGTCTCGACCGCAAGATTCTCCGTGCATTGCAAAAGGAGGGACGGCTTTCCAACATCGAGCTCGCCGAACGCGTCAACCTGTCGCCGACGGCCACAGCCGAGCGCGTCAAACGGTTGACCCGAGACGGTTATATCACCGGCTATATGGCAATCCTCTCACCGGAAAAACTCGGCCGCAATCTCCTCGTCTTCGTTCAGGTAAAGCTCGATCGCACCACGCCTGACGTTTTCGATGCCTTTGCTGCGGCGGTAAAACGCAGCGACGACGTGATGGAATGTCACATGGTCGCAGGCGGCTTCGATTATCTTGTGAAGGCGCGCATGGCGGGAATGGATGCTTATCGCCAATTCCTGTCGGAAGTGATTCTTTCCCTCCCCGGCGTACGCGAAACACATACTTATGCAGTGATGGAGGAGGTAAAAGGCACAGCTCATCTACCGGTGTAGATAAAAATCAACTTAAGCGCGTTTTTCATCTGGTTAATTTTTCACAAAATGAATTAATCAGCGTGTGCTAAGTCAATTAGGACTAGCATGTAGGCGGATTTATGTATTTGATAGCGGTAACATGGAGACTTGCGGGGGCATATAATGTCTTACATGACTACCTCTGAAAGGCAGTCATTGCTGTCGGGCGAATTGGCAGTGGCGCGTACGCGCGGCCTGTTTGCACAGGCACTGGGAAGGGTAGCGGCCGCATTCGGTTTTGAGCAGGCCACACTGCTGAACGCACCCTCGGTGGAAGATCTGCTGCTCAAGCCGCTGATCATCGAGAGCTCGCTGCCGGCTTCCTACATCAGGGATTTCGATCGCGGACATATGCTGCGCGCCTGCCCCTTTGCATCCAAGATGAGAGAATCGGCCGTACCACAGGTCTGGCACCTCAACGATCCCAGTCACGCGCAAGCTTTTCCGACCGTACTCCAGAATTTGATGCGGCAGCACGGCATGACGGCCGGCATTGCAATGCCGATCAACTCAGGCGACGGACAGCGCCTCGTCTTCTGGTTCGGCGGCGAACGTGCGCCCCTCGGACAGAGCGAGATCAACGAACTTGCAATGATCATCCTTTATGCGCTCGACACCTACAACGCGGTCAAGCGCAACGAGGGAAGCGCCCACAGCGCGCTTTCGGCGCGTGAACTGGAGGTCGTGCGCTGGACGGCGCAGGGCAAGACCTCAATCGAGATCGGCCAGATTCTGACGCTCTCTGATCACACGGTAAATGCCTATATGACCAACGCAATTAAAAAACTAGATTGCGTCAATCGCACCCAGTTGGTAGCAAAAGCCATCCGATTGAAGCTGATCAACTGAGGAATCAGAAGAGAATCAGCGCGTCATCCCGAACTGGGGAGAAACCGTGCCTCTTCGTTTCGAACAGCCGGCCATCGAGCATCGGCAGCAATCCCGCGCCCACATCGGTATCACCGATGCCGAAGCGCTGACCATGTTTGCCGCCTACCGCCTCTTCGGCTTCTGGCGGATGGACCTCGGGACAGGACATTTCTTCGCCAGTGAAGACGTCCACCAGATCTTCGATCTTCCCTACAGCGAGGGCCCGGTCAATCTGACCGAACTCATGTCGCGCATCCATGAGGAAGACCGGCTGCTGATCGCCGAAACCTTCGAGCAGGCGAGCCTTTACAGGGTCGGCTTCCACTACGTCTATCGCGTCGACAACAGGCTTGGCGGCTACAAGATGGTGCGCTCCGTCGGCCAGTTCCGCGACGATGCCAGCGGCGGCGGCATCGCCGGCATCACCTACGAATTCGTCGAAAAACTGCACATCGTCGGTTTCGAGGATGGCGGCGCGYCGCTTTAGCGGCCGGGATACAGCATTCTGCGCGGTCTAGCGGTCAAGCACCGAGCGAATTTCGACGAGGTTCGAACGCACTCTCAACATATAGAAGCCCATCGTGGCGAGATGGCTCGGCATGATCCAGCCATCCTCCCGTCCGTTGGAAATGATCGCTGGCTGGATACGAAGTGCCGCCTGGAATTGCCGTGTCGTGCCAGCCCAGATCGCCCCGAGGTTTCGCTCCGCCACAACCTGAGAGAAATCCGCCTGCGCCGCCGAAAGAATCGCGTAATAAGCGTAGAGCTGGCCATAGGCGAACCAGAACCGATCGTCGGCACGCGTATCGAACCAGCCACGATTGTGGTTTTCCGAGCGCTCGGCCAGCATGTCTGAAGTGCTGCCGAGATCGTTGGCGATGCGGTCGATGAACTGCATCAGGTTGTCGGCACGGCCGTCGAAGACCGCATTGCAGCCGGCGAGATCGGTATTGAACTTGCGCAGGCTGTTGATCGCCGCGCGATAATAGGCCGGCGTCGGCGTCTTTGGCCCAAAAGGACTGAGGCCGAAATACCAGCTAAATTCATCGAATTGCAGATTGCCGCGCGCACTTTGCAGATCATTGTTGATGCCGGACGTGCCGCGCACGCGCCCCAGCGTATCGACAAGCTCCGCCGATGTCCGACGAACCGCCTGGTTGATGCCGCGCTGGAAGGAGGCCTTGTTGTCGAGGAAGGGCGTGTGATCCCAATCCATGCCGAACAAGCCCATCTTGTAGAGCACCATCGACGATATCCAGGCATTCTGGTTGACGTTGAAATCCGTCAGATCGGCCGCGGCATCGACGATCGCCGAGCGCTGGCAGGTCTTGGCAGCAGTTCCGTCCGTCGCCGGAATTTCCTGTCCGGCAGGCACCTTGCGCTCCGAAAGGCGATACTGATCGACGAAGTTGGTGTTGAAATTCGACCAGACTTGGGTCTGCCAGATAAAATAGCCGTAGAGGACGACGAGAAGTGCCAGAAACGCGATGACCGGCAGCCGGACCATCCAGCTCCTGCGTGCATACCATCCGTGCGCGGCAAGAAACGGCCAAAAGGCCCAGGCGGCAAAAAGGCGAATCCAGCGGCTGATCGTTTGGCCGATCAGTCTGAAAAAACCGGCAATCCGGTTGAGCATCGTCGTCTCCTGTCAGGCGGCGAAAATAGGGGTACCCCCTTTCACCCACATATGCGCTTGATCGCCCAAGTACAACAACGGGAAAGGATATTTCGGCCCGAAGGGTGCGCGGGCCACACGCGACAGCCCGAAATAGGCTTCCTCGCCGCCRGTCAGGAGCGCAGCGAACGCAGGAATCCAAATCCGAACATAGGCGATTTGCGCACCACATCGATCAGCGGCGCATCGGATCGCTCCTCGGCATAGACGGGGAATTTCCGGGTAAATTCCTGGTCCGCACGGCTCTTTCGCTGGACCAGATCCTGAGGCACCAGCATGCCCTTCTCGAAAAGCGCGATGGTTTCAGCAATATTCGGAAAAAGCTCCGGCTTGATCCTCACCTTCATGCCGGGCCGGTCGGTGTCGACCTGCGCCTGATAGATGATGAGCCGCTCCTCAGTATCGACCGAAAGTTTGCGGATGAGCGCGTTGCAGCCGGCGATACGGCCGTTCAGCCTGTCGACGAAGGCCTGGAACATGCCGATGAAGCGTTCGCGCCGCTGGCTCTCGTCGCGCATCGCATGTTCCTCGACGGAAATGCGTTCGACCTCCGCCTTCAGTGCCTGACGCTCCGCCTCCATCTGCTCCCAATGTGCCTTGTTGCCATAGACGCCGATACGGCCCTGCGTGTTCAATGCCTTGGCACTGAGTTCCTTCATGCGCATCCGCGCAATGTCGATCTCGTCGACAAGCCGCCGCCGGTGCTCGACGATGTCGACGAGGCTCTGTTCAGCGGTCTTGTGACGCTCGACGAGGGATCGCCTCTGGCCGTCGAGCAGTGTCGCCAGAAGATCGGATTTCGTCAGCAGATCGAGCAGCTGTGCCACGACCGGCGCCTCGCGCACCCGTGCACTGTGCATGCGCCACATGCGCTGTCGGGAAAACCATCCGGCCATCTTTTCGCGCCGCGTCAGCCCGCGAAAACTGTCGAGATCGGCCGAGACCCTGGCCGTCAGCCGGTCGAGGGAGAAGACGAGTTCCGCAAGCAGCACATCGAGCGTCGTCGTGTCATTGAAGAAACCCTGGAACCGCGCATTCTGCTCAAGGAAGTTCTCGTCGGACGAGCGCTCCCCGTCGCCGTCGAAGCCTGCGATGCAGGCGGCGCAATAATCCGCCTCACCTGCCATCGCCTCGGCAAGGCCGCGGGCTGCATCGTACTGGCTATCGAAAGGCGGGCTTTTGCGCACCGGGCACTCCCAGGGAATCTCCGATTTGTAGACTACTTACTCGCCGCACTAAAGAAAACAGGCATCGTTTCGTTCAGACCGGCTCGGCAATCCATTCACCATTCATTGCATCGTCCCAGTGGCGGCGGCACAGCGAAACATATTTCTCGTTTCCCCCGACATCGATCTGCGCACCCTCGTGCAGCACCTTGCCCTCGACATCGAGCCGCACGACCATGGTCGCCTTGCGCCCACAATGGCAGATGGTGCGCACCTCGCGCATTTCATCGGCAATCGCCAGCAGCTCCTGCGAGGCAGGGAAAAGCTTGCCCTGGAAATCGGTCCTCAAGCCGTAGACCATGACGGGAATGCCGAGCCTGTCCACCACGCGGGCAAGCTGCCAGATATGGTCGCGAGTCATGAAATGCGCCTCATCGACGAAGACGCAGGAGATCGGCTGCCCTTCGACGCTCAATTGCCGAACCAGCGTGTAGAGATCGCTGTCGCTCTCGAAAGGGATGGCCTCCGCTTCGAGCCCGATGCGCGAGCCAATGACGCCTCTCCCGACCCGATGGTCGAAGGCCGCGATCAACAGAACCGTGCGCATGCCGCGCTCGTGGTAATTGTAGGAGGCCTGCAATAGCATGGTCGACTTGCCGGCATTCATCGTCGAATAGTTGAAATAGAGCTTTGCCATCGGATTCTCCTTATCTGGCTTCTTGGAAGCTGGAGAACGCAAAGAAAAGCCCCGACAAACCGATAGTCACAGAAAATCCTAGCGTCGGAACCGCTAAAAGCCTTGTAAATCAGGCCTTCCCAAAATGCGGCACGTCGCAATCACATAGTCCGGAACGCCGCAAACGCGCCGAGATCGCTTGTAAAACTGGGCTATTGATGGTTGGCTTGGGAACGTAAGACTGGGAGTCTAAAATGAAAACAACAAGCGCATTCAAACTCGTCACTGTAACTGCAGTTGCAGCCCTCTCCGCTGCGACCGCTGCCTTCTCCGCAGACCCTGAAAGCTGCTCCACCGTCCATTTGTCGGACGTCGGCTGGACTGATATCACCGCCACCACCGCGACCGCATCCGTCATCCTGAAGAGCATCGGTTATCAGACCGACGTCAAGGTTCTCTCGGTGCCGGTCACCTACACCTCGCTGAAGAACAAGGACATCGACATCTTCCTCGGCAACTGGATGCCGACGCAGGAAAAGGACGTCCGGCCCTATATCGAAGACAAGTCGGTCGAATCCTTCGGCCCGAACCTTGTCGGCGCCAAATACACGCTCGCCACCAACGCCAAGGGTGCGGAACTCGGCATTAAGGACTTCAAGGATATTGCCGCCCACAAGGACGATCTCGGCGGCAAGATCTACGGCATCGAGCCCGGCAATGACGGCAACCGCCTCGTCATGGACATGATCGACAAGGACACCTTCGGCCTGAAGGATCTGGAACTCGTCGAATCCTCGGAACAGGGCATGCTTGCGCAGGTCGCCCGCGCCGACAAGTCAGGCAAGCCCGTGGTCTTCCTTGGCTGGGAACCTCACCCGATGAACACCAACTTCAAGCTGACCTACCTGACCGGCGGCGACGACATCTTCGGCCCGGACTTCGGCGGCGCCAAGGTCTTTACCAACGTGCGTGCCGGTTATCTCCAGGAATGCCCGAATGTCGGCCTGATGGTGAAGAACCTGACGTTCTCCCTCGATATGGAGAACCAGGTGATGGGCAAGATCCTGAACGACGGCAAGGAACCGGAAGCTGCAGCTTCCGAATGGCTGAAGGCGAATCCGGCAGCGCTTGAGCCGTGGCTTGCCGGCGTCACGACCCGCGACGGCAAGGGCGAAGCCCTGGCGGCCGCCAAGTCCGGCCTCGGCCTCTGATGAAATGAACGGGACGGGGCGGCTCGCCGTCCCGTTTTCATGTTCATCCCTATACCGCTCTCAACGGACAGGCGCGCGACGTGAACTGGATTTTCAACTGGCTCGTTGACGACAACGGCAAGATCCGCATCGGCGAATGGGCAAAGTCCTTCGTCGACTGGCTGACCTCGAACGGCGAATGGTTTTTCGACCGGCTGGCCTCCCTGCTGTCGCACGTCATCGACGGCCTGCTCTTCGTGCTGCAGCGGCCGCACCCGCTGATCGTTATCGCCGCGATCGCCGCCCTCGCCTTCTGGCTGCGCCGGTCGATTGCCATCACCCTCTTCACCTGCCTTGGGCTGCTGCTCATCATGAACCAGGGATACTGGAAGGAGACGACGGAGACGCTCGCCCTCGTGCTCGCCTCCACCTTCGTCAGCATGGTGATCGGCATTCCGCTCGGCATCGCGGCTGCCCGCCGCGCCTGGGTCTATTCAGCCATGCGTCCTGTGCTCGACCTGATGCAGACCATTCCGACATTCGTTTACCTCATTCCGGCGCTCATCCTTTTCGGCCTCGGCATGGTGCCGGGGCTGATCGCGACCGTCATCTTTGCAATCCCCGCCCCGATCCGGCTGACGCGTCTCGGCATCATCTCGACACCGCCCTCTCTCGTTGAAGCCGCCGTCGCCTTCGGCGCGACGCCGACCCAGGTGCTGAGCAAGGTCGAGCTTCCCTTCGCGACGCCGCAGATCATGGCAGGCCTCACCCAGACCATCATGCTTTCGCTATCGATGGTCGTCATCGCCGCCCTCGTCGGCGCTGATGGTCTCGGCGTGCCCGTCGTGCGTGCGCTGAACACCGTCAATGTCGCGAAAGGCTTTGAAGCGGGTCTCTGCATCGTCATCCTGGCGATCATCCTCGACCGCATGTTCCGGACAGCCGACGAAGGAGACGGCGCATGACCGCAGTCAATTTCAAGGACGTGAGCATCATCTTCGGCGCCCGGCCGGAAGCAGCGCTTGCCATGGTCGACCAGGGCAAATCCCGCGACGAGATCGGCGCCGAGACCGGCATGGTGCTCGGCGTGGCCAATGCCTCGCTGTCGATCGAAGAGGGTGAGATCCTGGTGTTGATGGGCCTTTCCGGCTCGGGCAAATCGACGCTGCTGCGCGCCGTCAACGGGCTTGCCCCCGTCGTGCGCGGCGATGTGGCGGTCTCGGCCGCCACCGGCCCCGTTAACCCCTATAGATGCAATGCCAGGGCGCTCCGCGACCTGCGCACCCACACCGTCTCCATGGTGTTCCAGCAGTTCGCCCTGCTGCCCTGGCGTACCGTTGCCGAGAATGTCGGTTTCGGCCTCGAGCTCTCGGGCGTGCGTGAGGCCGAGCGCAAGAGCCGGGTCGGCGAGCAACTCGAACTCGTCAACCTGACGAAATGGGCCGACCGCAAGGTCAATGAGCTCTCGGGCGGCATGCAACAGCGCGTCGGCCTTGCGCGCGCCTTCGCCACCGGCGCCCCGATCCTGCTGATGGACGAGCCGTTCTCCGCGCTCGATCCGCTGATCCRCACGCGACTGCAGGACGAGTTGCTGGAATTCCAGCGGCGGCTGAAGAAGACCATCCTCTTCGTCAGCCACGATCTCGACGAGGCCTTCCGCATCGGCAATCGCATCGCCATCATGGAAGGCGGGCGGATCATCCAGTGCGGAACACCGCAGGAGATCGTCAAGAACCCCGCCGATCAGTATGTCGCCGATTTCGTGCAGAACATGAACCCGATCAACATGCTGATGGCCTCCGACGTCATGCAGCCCGGGCTTGGCGATGCGGCAATCGGCATGTCGGTCAGCGCCACCGCGCGCCCCACGACGCCGCTTGTCGATATCCTCGACGCCCTCGCCCGCCAGCCCGGCAGCATCGGCGTGGTCGACAACGGCCAGATCGTCGGCACGATCTCAGCGCAGGATGTCGTGACCGGCCTCACGCGGCACAAGCGGAAGGAATAAGCATGTCGCGCAAAAGTGTGCAGCGGTCTTTGCGATAACTGCACGCGAAAGCGAATATGGTCGCCAAAAGCCGCTCGATCAAAACGGATACTTTAGACTTGATCCTTTAACTCCGCTTTGCCACAAGGCGGGTATGAAAGAACCGTCCTCTACGCTTCGCGAAACCGACGATGAGGCCCGCAAGCTGGCGCGCACCCTGTTGCGCTCCGCCCGCTATGCGGCCCTTGCCGTTCTCGATCCTGAAACCGGCTTTCCCTTCGCAAGCCGGGTTCTTCTCGGCACCGACATAGACGGCGTGCCCGTTATCCTCGTTTCCGCGCTCTCGACCCACACGAAAGCGCTCGCCGCCGATGTCAGGGCCTCGCTCCTGACCGGCGAGCCCGGCAAGGGCGATCCACTCGCCTATGCCCGCCTGACGACCCAATGCCGCGCAGAACAGGTGGAGCGGGACACGCTCCTCCACGCGCGCATCCGCACCCGTTTCCTCGATCGTCACGCCAAGGCGAAACTCTATATCGATTTCCCGGATTTCCGTTTCTTCCGCCTCATCCCGCAATCGGCCAGCCTCAATGGCGGCTTCGGCCGTGCCTACATTTTGGACGGCAGCGATCTTGTGATTCACTCCCAGGCAAATGACGACATCGCTGAAAAAGCTGACGCTGCAGTGCAAGATTTAGTAGCGCGCCACCCGGACCTGATGTTAGCGCTGACATCGCGGCTGAAGGCACCTGAAGCAGGCCCCTGGCGCATATGTGGGGTCGATTCGTCAGGTTTTGATATGATTTCAGGTGACTTATTGTTGCGTTACGAGTTCGATATACCCGCAGAGGATTTAGATCACATTTGTTCAAACATATCTAAAATAGCATACCTGATACCTTAAATTTAGGTATATACAATCTTCAAGCCCAATTGCTAGTTTTCGCTGTCAGTCAAATAACCGTCTGACGGCCTGTGCCTGTACGGATGATGTACGTTTCGCATTAGGAAGAAGAAATATGGAAACCTCTGATTTGGCCGAGCACACCAATGTGGCGGCAGCTTTATTATCGGCCATGGCCAACCCCAAGCGTTTGCTGATCCTCACCAGCCTGGTAAAGGGAGAAGTGCCTGTCGGCGTTCTCGCCACCCAGGTCGGCCTGAGCCAGTCGGCCCTCTCCCAGCATCTGTCGAAATTGCGCGCTCAGAAGCTGGTCAAGACCCGTCGTGATGCACAGACGATCTACTATTCAAGCAACTCCGAGCCAGTCATGAAAATCCTCGCAACACTCGAGGATATCTACGTGACGCAGAACCGGAGCAGGTCTGCAGCCTGATGTCAGTGCTGACATGACGTCAGCCTGAGCAGCGTCCCGAAGGAAATGTTTCCGCGGACGCCGCTTGTGCTATTTTTCAGCACACAAAGCTTAGAGACCGGCAACTCGCAAGAGTTGCCGGTCTCGTTTGATTGAGACAAGGCAGGGTTAGCTGCCCACCACTCCGTTATTGCCGCGTGTCAGCACGACGAGCGACGGACGGGCCGGCACGCCCGGCTTGAAGTCCGGCCAGTTGGTGCCGGCATCTTCCATCGAGGTTGCGTCCTCGTTGTCGGCCATGCGCAATTCGCCCGGATGCTGGACCGAGAGGAATACGCTGGAGCCGTCGGAAGTGAAGGTCGGCGAGCAAGTCTCCGAACCGACAGGCGCGATATAGATGAGCTTCGGCAGGGCGCGCCCCGGACCTTCCGTATCCATCACATAGACGGAATCGGCAATGCCTTCTGGCGGCGGACCGTCAGTGGTCACCCAAAGGCGGCCTGCCGGATCGACAGCCAGGTTATCGGGGTCGGTGAACCAGCCGGCCGAGGTGGTCGCCGGATGGAACATCGCCTGGTCTTCGGGCTTAGCCGGATCGCCGCAGAGAACGAAGACATCCCATTTGAAGCTCTCGGCTGCGTAGTCCGGCTTGTCCGGACCGCCGGGAGCCACCAGTTCCAGCAGATGTCCATGCGGGTTGGGGCCACGCGGATTGGCGACGTTGACCTGTTCCTTCTCGTCGTCACCCTGGCCCTTCGGCAGGCGATCCTCGTTCTCGGTCATGGCGACATAGAGTTTGCCGGTGCCGAGATGCGGAATGAAGCCTTCCGGGCCGTCCATCGGCGTAGCAGCAACCAAGTCCGCTGCAGCGCGCGTGGCGAGAACGACGTCGGCCTGCGTCCTGAAGCCGGCTTCCGCCGTCAGCGGGCCTTCGCCGGCCACGAGCGGGATCCAGCGCATCGTGCCGTCGCTTTCGAACTTGGCGACCGACAGCGTGCCATGGTCGAGCAGATCCTTGTTGGCGGCGCGATCGCTAGGGTTCCACGGATCGCGGGTGACGAAGCGGTAGATATATTCGAAATCGTCGTCATCGCCCATGAAGACCACGACGCGGCCATCTGGGGCGACGCAACATTGCGCGCCTTCATGCGTCATGCGGCCGAGCGAGGTGCGCTTGACCGGCTTTGCCGAGGGATCGAAAGGATCGATTTCGACCACCCAGTCGAAGCGCATCCACTCGTTCGGCTCTTCCTCGAACTTGAAGCGCGGCTCGACGCGGCTGACGGAATAGATGTCGTTCTCATCCTCGTCCCAGCCCTGGCGTTCGACCAGCTCCTGATTCGGCAGTTTTTTATAGTCGCCGGCAAAGACGTCCATTGCGCCTTCTTCGCCAGAGAGCATCGTGCCCCAGGGCGTGATGCCGCCATTGCAGTTCGAGATCGTGCCGAAAACGACGGTACCGGTCGGATCAGCCTTCGTCTTGAGACGGTCGTCGCCCGCCGCCGGGCCGGAAATGCCGATTTCCGTGCTCATGTGGATGCGGCGGTTATACTTTCCGTCCTTGACCACCTGCCATTGGTTGCCGTCCTTGCGCACTTCCAAAACAGAGACGCCGACAGCCGCCATGACGGCCCGGATCTGATCCTCGGTCATCTTCTCGCGGTAGTTGTCCGCTGTCAGACCCGGAAACATCAGAAAGGGCGTCGCATATTCATGACTGACGACCAGCAGGCCGTGATCGGAGCTCTTCTCGCCCCACGGCAGCGGCAGGAACTGGGTGAAGTCGTTATTGTAGCCGAACTGGCGCTCGGCCGCTTTGCCGTCGAGCTTGGCGACATCGAATTCCGGGCTGTCGGCAAAGAGAGCGTCGCCCCAGCGCACGAGGATCTGGCGCTCGTAACCATCAGGCCAGTGATCGGCGGTGTCGCGCACGCGCTTCAGTTCGGGGAAAGTAAGCGTCGAATCGGCAGCTTCTGCCTTCGTTGCTTCGAGCGCCGGCGCAAAAGCGGCCGCCCCCATGGCTGCAATGAAGCCCTTGAGAACGGTACGGCGACGAACGCCTTCTTCGAGAATGGTGCCGTAGCTCGGCGCAAATGCACGCCGCGGATTGGGGCGCGGTCTGGTTTTCTGGCGGTCCGTCATGACTACCTCCGGTAAAAGTGGTTGAATTTCAAGGAAATGAATGAAATGCCTTCGGCCATTGCGGCCATCGATTTTTGTAGCAATGCCGGGCGAAAGATTGATGACGCTCGAGTGTCCGGGAACGGCAGAGGCGGCGCTTCTTCGGCTTGACGCCTTGCCGGGCGCTGATAATTTGACCGGGCAGTAAAAATAAACGGCGCAAAGCCTTGAACGGGACCGACCGCCAGGAGAACAGCATGTCCAACCGCCTGAATGCAACGCCAAACGACCTTCGCGCCTTTTGGATGCCCTTTACCGCGAACCGCCAGTTCAAGAAGGAACCGCGCCTCTTCGTGAGCGCGAAGGACATGTACTACAAGACCCATGACGGCCGTGAGGTTCTGGACGGTACGGCTGGCCTCTGGTGCGTGAATGCCGGCCACTGCCGTCCGAAGATCACGGAGGCGATCAGCGAGCAGGCGGGCGAACTCGATTACGCCCCGGCCTTTCAGCTCGGCCATCCCAAGGCTTTCGAGCTCGCCAACCGCCTGGTCGACATCGCGCCTGATGGCCTGGACCACGTCCTMTTCACCAATTCTGGCTCTGAATCGGTCGAGACGGCGCTGAAGGTCGCGCTTGCCTATCATCGCGTGAAGGGCAATGGCTCACGCTTCCGCCTGATCGGCCGCGAGCGCGGCTATCACGGCGTCAACTTCGGCGGCATCTCGGTCGGCGGCATCGTCACCAACCGCAAGATGTTCGGCACGCTGCTGACCGGCGTTGACCACATGCCGCACACCCACCTGCCAGGCAAGAACAACTTCACCCGCGGCGAACCCGAAATTGGCGGCGATATTGCCACCGAACTCGAGCGCATCGTCACCCTGCATGACGCCTCCACGGTCGCCGCCGTGATCGTCGAGCCGGTCGCCGGCTCCACCGGCGTTCTCATCCCGCCGAAGGGTTATCTGCAGAAGCTGCGCGACATCTGCACCAAGCACGGCATTCTGCTGATCTTCGACGAAGTCATCACCGGTTTCGGTCGTTTGGGTGCTCCTTTCGCGGCCCAGTATTACGACGTGAAGCCCGACATCATGGTCACCGCCAAGGGCCTGACCAACGGCGTCATCCCGATGGGCGCCGTCTTCGTCACCTCGGAAATCCATGATGCCTTCATGAACGGCCCCGAGCACATGATCGAGTTCTTCCATGGCTATACCTATTCCGGGAACCCGATCGCCTCGGCCGCAGCACTCGCGACGCTCGACACCTACAAGGAAGAAGGCCTGCTGACCCGCGCAGCCGAGCTTTCCGACTACTGGGCCGATGCGCTGCACTCGCTGAAGGATTGCCCTAATGTCATCGACATCAGAAATACCGGCCTTATCGGCGCGATCGAACTCGACCCGATCGCCGGTGAGCCGACCAAGCGCGCCTTCACGGCCTTCCTCAAGGCTTACGAAAGCGGACTTTTGATCCGCACGACAGGCGACATCATCGCGCTCTCCCCGCCGTTGATCATCGAGAAGAAGCACATCGACGAGCTCTTCGGCAAGCTGCGTACGATCCTGCAGAACAACATCTGATCTCGATAGTCCCGACTTGAATTCAAGGGCGAGGCTCCGGCCTCGCCTTTTCTTTTGATGTCGGCGACCTTGATCGCGTTATCGGTCTCCGGTGTCAGGGATTTCCTCCAGACAGGGCAAACCAACCCAATGGAGATCCCATGCCAAGACTGGTCTTTATTCTCCCCCTGCTCCTGCTGCTGGTATCGGCAGCACATGCCGGAACCGGCTTCCGTGAAATCACCCTGCCCGGCAAAAACACCGATCGTCCCGTCCATGTCAGCATCTGGTATCCGACGGCATCAGATGCCGCCCCAGTCCTTCTCGGCGAAACGCCGGCCTTTATCGGCCAGCCCGTCATCAGGGATGCCGAACCCGTGCCCGGCCCACATCCGTTGGTCGTGCTCTCCCATGGCTATGGCGGAAGCTGGCGCAACCTCGCCTGGCTCGCCGCCGATCTCGTGCACGCAGGCTATGTCGTCGCTGCACCCGATCATCCCGGCACGACCACATTCGATATGCGGAAGTCTGACGCTGTCGAATTATGGAGGCGCCCCGGCGATCTCAGCCGCACGATCGATGCGCTGCTCGACAATGCGGATCTGACGGGCGGCGTGGCATCCGATCGGATTGCCGCGATCGGCCATTCGCTCGGCGGCTGGACGGTCGTCGAACTGGCAGGCGGTCGTTTCGATGCGGCTGTTGTGACGAAGAATTGCATGGCCGACTTCGGCCAGCTCTATTGCAGGATATTCGACGCACTGGGCATCGGGCGCGATGCCTCCTCCAGTGCTGCGCTGGCCGCCGATCTCAGCGATCCGAGAATCCGTGCCGTCGTGTCACTCGATCTCGGACCCGGTCGTGGGCTGACACCAGCGAGCCTCTCGGCAATCCATATCCCCATGATGGTGCTGGGTGCTGCGGCAGATGTCGACGCGGACACGGCAACCAGGGCGGACATAGCCGCCACCAACAAGGATTCCGGCTACGTGGCCCGCTATCTGCCGCCAGCGACCACCACCTACAGCCTTATCCCGGGATCGCTGCATTTCAGCTTCATGCAGCCTTGCAAGCCCGGCGCCGCCGAGTTGATCGAGAAAGAGGCGCCAGGCGAAAGCATCGTCTGCCGAGACGGTATCGGCGCGGATCGGGAAATGATTCATCGGCAGGTTGCCAGCATGGTCACGGATTTCCTGGGAAAGGCGCTCCCTCGACAATAGCGCGGCTCCTCAGCTCCAGCGCTTGCGGCGGACCAGATTCCCGCAGGCACCTGTCATGAAAACGAATTGCCTCAGGAAACGGAGGCAATCGACAGGCAGAGGGCGAATTTTTTGACGAGCCGGCGGTCGAAATGGCCTTCATTCGCCAACATCCAGGTCAGTGCCTCCTTCGCGCTCCAAGGGGCCTTGTAGGGGCGCGCTGACGTAACGGCGTCATAGACATCGCAGATCGCGGCAAGGCGCGCGTGAAGGCTGATCTCGCCGTGGGACAGCTTGCGCGGATAACCCTTGCCGTCGATCCGTTCATGATGATTGAGGCAGACGTCAAGAACGATTTCGGACATGCCCTCCTGACGCGACAGGATCGCATGCCCCTTTTCCGGATGGTCACGGATCAACTGGATCTCGGCTTCGTTCAGGCGCCCTTCCTTGTTGAGCACTTCAAGCGGAATTTCGAGCTTGCCGACATCGTGCAACAGCCCTGCCGTGCCGAGCGTCTGCACCACTTTCTCGTCCAGTCCGAGATGGCGGCTGAAAAGGATCATCAAGGCACTGACCGAGAGTGAATGGATGAAAGTCACCTCGTCCTTGGACTTCAGCCGAGTAACGCTGATGAAGACGGCAGGATGGTCGTCCATCGATTTCGAAACGGATGAAATGACCGGCTCGACCTGATCAACAGTGATCCCGTCCCCGCCCTGCAGCCGGCCGAAGACATTCTCCAGCACCTCCACGGATTTCTGAATGGTCTCGCGGGCCGCCTTGACGTCGATCTCGAGCTTGCGAGAGGTGTCCCTGACATCGAGGCCTTTGGTGGTGTTGATCACGACGGCCGTGTTAGCGCAATCATTAAGCTTCAGCGTATCGCTCTCGCGCCGCAGTAAGAACCGTCGCCGAGACAGAAGAGGATCGTGCCAGATGCCCTCGACCATCTCGATAAACATTCCGGTCCGCACCTGCCTGGCTTCAATACGCTTGAGCATCCAGATATCTGTCCCGCTATATCCCTGCCTCGACAAATCGAATATTTTATTGCACTGCAACAAAACACTAGGAAATAATAGTTATACTAGGATTCTTAGAATCAATTGTTAATTGGCCTGAATACATGAGTTACAACAAGGATCGTCGGCGAAATTTCCAGATATCTGCTTATCCGCGGCCATCGATATGTTCTGTCGAAGAAGATCCGCTTCGGCTTTCTGCAAAAGCCGCAAGTCACATAAGACTGAAAGCACCCTATCAGAGAACATCGGCTGATGGTCGCAGGTTGTGACTGCCGTGACACGGCCACGCCAAGCCTGTGAACGATCGAGATGAGGCAGACCGAAAATTGCGGGAAATGGACTGAAAAATCAAAAAATCGGGCGCAATCTTTCCATATCGGGCGAAAACAAGCCCTATCTTGTTATCATCTTGCGGAATCCCACCGAAATTTCTAGAAATCTTGCCATGCGCCGGGCGAGCCAAATATGGCCGCGAGGTTCATTGATCGCGCAGCTTTTCCTCGTCCTTGGCACGGTCCCAAAAGGATCGCTGACAAAGGAACGGCCTGCGCGGCAAACAACCGGTGGTCGAAGACGACCCCAACCCAAGGAGACAGACCATGACTCTGAAG
>NZ_JBFUBG010000060.1:0-38655 GCF_056405875.1 Rhizobium sp. P1_E6
GTCGGGGGGGCAGCGTCGGGGGGGCAGCGCCAGCGCGTTGCAATCGCCCGCGCATTGATCCTCAAGTCCAGCGTGCTTCTCCTCGACGAGCCGACATCCGCACTCGACGTCTCCATCCAGGCCGAGATCCTCAATTTGCTGAAGGACCTGCGCGAAAGGGAAAAGCTGACCTACATTCTGGTCAGCCACGACATGGCTGTGATTGCTCATCTCTGTAATCGGGTCGCCGTCATGCAGGGCGGTATGTTCGTGGAAATCGCCTCGAGAGACGCTTTGCTCAGCGGAAATGTTGAACATCCCTATACGCGCACGCTTCTCGACGGCAGCAGGGGCTACCAACCCACGCGCCGCGCCGGATAGTGCGGGAATTTGCGGTACGCGACGACGTGAAAAGGGCAACCGTAGGAGCTTCAGCGGAAGTGGCCGAGTTTTGGGGTCAAGGGCTATCAAGGTGGCATGTCGGCCCCCTCATTTCGAATCCAAGTCTGAGCCCGATACTCTGATCGCCCAAGAGATCGCATAAGTCCGATCATCCCGGGATTTCATGATGCCGGCGGCCCTGTTCTCAGGGCACCGCTGCATTGATCGTCTTGCCGCATGGCAGCGACTCGCTAAGCTATTGATGTAGGCTTACGGGAGGTTGACTTGGCGGAAGGAGATTCGTCATGCACGAGCAGGTCGCGAGCGTTGCAAGTTACGGCGCCGAGCCGGGTTTGCGTTTCGCCGTGCTTCTTGACGGAAGCGGCGGTTGTCGCACCCTAGATATGGAGGCGGTGCGCCGATGGACGCCGGATGACGGCGTCGTCTGGCTGCATTTCGAGCGTGACCATCCGGCGGCTGCCGAATGGGTCACAACGAGAGGCGGATTCGATCCTCTGGTTGCCGACGCCCTGCTGCAGGAGGAATCGCGCCCGCGCGTCGAAAACATCGACGACGGACTGCTGATTATTCTTCGCGGCGTCTGTGCTGCGCCGCCCGAAGAAGCAAAAGCCGGGCCGGCCGAAATCGATCTCGTCCCCCTGCATGTATGGGCCGACGAGCGCAGGCTCGTGACCCTACGCGACAGCGGCCATTATATAACCGCCTTGCGCGATATCCGCCTTGCCCTGGACAAAGGCAAAGGCCCCAAACAGACGGGGGAACTGCTCGCTCTCGTCAGCGAAAAGCTGGTCCGCGACCTGGAGCCTGTGCTTGACACGATGGACGAAGAGGTCGACGAGCTGGACGAGCTGATCTTTCACGGCGAAGCCAGCGAAGTTCGCGAGCGGCTGAAGCAGCTTCGTCGCCGCTCCGTTCAACTTCGACGCTATCTTGCCCCTCAGCGCGACGCCTTGAACCGTATCGAACACGACGATGCGCCGTGGCTGAAGGAGCGTGACAAGCTGCGTTTCCGCGAGGTCATCGACAAGCTGATGCGCTTCATCGAATATCTCGACGCCATCCGCGACCGGACCGGCATTCTTCATGACGACCTGTCCACGGTCATCAGCGAGCGGATTGCCCGCAACTCCAACCGACTCGCCGCACTCGCCGCCCTGCTACTGCCGCCGAGCGTGGTGGCTGGTCTTTTCGGCATGAATGTCGGCGGCATCCCTGGTGTCAACGATACCTGGGCTTTCGTCATTATCGTTGCCTTCGTCGCGGTCACGTCGGTTGCGACGCTGATGGTCCTCAAGCGGATTAACTGGCTTTGAGTGGGTGAAGGCAAAGTTCCAGAGCCGACCTTTCGACCGGCTTCGCTCTCCTTGTGTCCAGGCTGAGTTCGGATCGCTCAGATCCCGGCATACCACTCGTAGCCGCGGTCCTCCCAGAAGCCACCATTGCCGCCCCACAAGCCGGCAAAACTGTCGACGATCTCAATGCGCATGATGTACTTGGCCTGCTTGTAGCCGAGTTGTCGTTCGACGCGCAGACGCAATGGCGCTCCRTGTCCGACGGCCAAATCCTTTCCGTTCATCTGATAAGCGAGGATGGTCTGCGGATGGAACGCGTCGATGAGGTCGATGCTCTCATAGTAGCGGCCACTTCCATCAAGTGTCTTCTCCAACTCGTCCCCACAGTGGAAGACCGCAAATCGTGCGTTMGGTCTGAGCCCTACCGAGTTCAAGACAGAACCAAGCGGAACGCCGGTCCATTTCCCGATCGCGCTCCACCCCTCGACGCAGTCGTGACGGGTGATCTGAGTGCGCGCCGGACGCGTCTTAAGGTCAATGAGGGAAAATTCCTGGGGCCGGTCGACGAGACCGTCGATCTTCAATCGCCAGTTCGCGAAATTGCCTTCGGCGAACTCGGTATAGTCCTCGCCATCTGGCGCGCTCGTGCCGTTCACCCTGAAAGTCGGAGAAATGTCCGTCTCGGCAAACTCGCGGGCGAGAGCATCGCGTCCCTGCAGCAGCCTTTGTGCCTTCATCGTCAGATTTTCGGCAGAGCGGATAACACTGCCCATAGCCGCATTTTGGTCCAGTATGTCGCAGCCGGCGAGCGCGAGTGCGGAGACGCCGAGCGTACTGCCGATCAGAAAACGCCTGCGGGTCAAGAAGTTGCTGGTCATGTATGTGGACCTTTCTCTCTGATGGCATAGCGACCCGTGATCATTGAGCGCATATTGTTCCAGGTTCCCGACAGTACGACCATCGCCACATGCACGAACACGAAGAGCACGAGAAGCGTTGCGGTCATGAAGTGGATCGTGCGCGCCGACTGGCGCCCRCCGAAAATGTCCACCAAGGTCGGCACGATGGCATCAAAGCCGGGGGACATTGTCAGGCCGGTCAGCAACATCGTCGGCAGCAGAATGACGATCACGGCGAGGTAGGTGAGCTTTTGAAGCGCGTTGTAGCGCTTCGCTTGTTCCCCTTCCGGGAAGCGCAGACGGGCATGGTCACGGATTTCGTGCCACAGATGACGCGGGGAAAGGTCTCTGCGCCCCGGGGCAACGTCACGTCGAAAATGACCGCTCAGGACGCTGAAGCCGAGGTAGAAAATGCCGTTGACGAGAAATAGCCAGGCAAAGAAGAAGTGCCAGCGGCGGCCGGTTGCGAGATCCTGAAACGACGGGATGGTCGCCCAGGCCGGAAACGCCCGCGGCGTCGGCTCTCCCTCAAAGGTCGAGACGCCCAGGATACCGGTCGTCGGCACCTCGACACCAGCGATCCGGACGAAACCACGCGTATCGTCGCCCTGTCCGCTCGAGCCGATCGTCAGTACAGATGGATCCCCGTCTGCACCATAGTGCCCCCAGTAAAGTTCGGGATGAGCGTTGAAAATCTGCAATCCGCTCAAGAGCAGGACGCTCAGACAGATCACGTTCAGCCAATGCGTCAGCCGCGTGACCAGGGAATGACGATGGATCATTAGCGTCCGGGGATACTGCATATTGTCGTTGTCGGGACTGTCGCTCATGGATGCGGCCCTCCGGTCGGGCTGAATTGTTGCGTATTTGCGATGAACAGCTGGAAGCCGCCGGTCGGCCAATGGGGCGGAAGCTGACCGGCGGCGACGTGGCTCACATGGGGGGCACCACGCCATTCTTGCCAACGATAACGCGATGCGCGACTGTCCCGCTCGAAGCCTTCTCGGCCGGGATAAACACGACTGCTCCTGCGACCAGGTCGTCCTTGGTTGCTGGGGCGATAGTCACGACCGGAGTACCGTCCGGAATGGAGATCTTCTTTTCCTTGCCGTGGTAGGACACGGTAACGGTCCGGCCGTCGACGTCCTTGACCGCATCGGCGACGGTAGCATTGGTCATGCTGCTGTTGGGCTTGAGGTCCCAGCCGAAGCTTCCCTCGCCGGCTCCCCTGAGTGCAGGCGGAAAGATCAGAACTTCAAGAGCGCCGTCTCCACCCTGCTCCTTCGGCAGGGAGGCGATGCCCACATAGTCTCCGGGCTGGATGTCGGAGACCTTCGCGTTAGCGACACTGGCGACCTGCCAGCCGTCGGCAAGAGCGACGTCAACGGTTTCTCCCTCGCGCGTCTTCACCTTCAAGGTAGCATCGGTGAAGTTGACGACACTGCCCCGGATGTTGAGTTCGGCCTTTTTGTCTTCGGCCTGGGCAGAGACCGGCGAAACAAGCGTTGCTGGAACGCCAACCAAGCCGGCGACCATGATTACTGGAAGAAGTCCGCGCAACATTTGAGGTTCCTTACCTACTAGTTGGTAGTTTCTGCGGCGCTGTTTTGCCACGCATGTTCCCCGTCGACGCGCCGCCCGGTCGCCGGGAATTAGATCACCGCGGCCGCAGCCGCYGAAGACTTGGCTCAAGAATCAGCTCAAAGACAGCAGGCGTTCCATAGGCTCGGGCCGACAGCATGGCACCGTGAACGGTGGCCATGAAAGCCTCTGCCTCTACGCGCGCCGGGCACGAGATCACCAGGGCTCCTTGCTGGTCACCACGCTCGATGACCGATGTCAGCCATCCTGAAAGATGTTGGAAATAGGCGCGCACTTCGACCGCGACCTCCGGAGGAAGGGCCGGCAGCTCGCTTGCAAGAAGCGCGCAGACACAAAACGGACGGCTTGCGTCCCCGATGCATTGAGCCCAAAAACCGGCATAGGTCTTCAGCAGCTCAAGCGGATCGCTAAACTTACTTTCGACCTCGGCCAAGCCAGTCACGGCGTTTGCGCGGTAGCGGGCGACAAGAGCACGCGCCAGATCGGCCTTGCTTGGAAAATGATGATGGATGCTGGCCTTGCGGATCCCGACAACCGCAGCGATGTCGGCGTAGCTGAACCCGTTATAGCCACCTGACACGATCAGCTTTTCCGCACTGTTCAGGATCTCGTCATAGGTATTCGAAAGATTGCTCATACGCCTGCATCTACCTTCTAGTAGGAAGATCGTCAACTGCGTATTCCTTCCTAATTCCGAAAGGTGCTCCAAAGCTGATGAACGGCGGCAGAGAGCCGCTATAGCCGCATCGATCACGGTAACAAGCATGGCTGGCTGGTGATCTCCCGCGACCTTGGCTATCTGCTCGAGGAGGAGGCGCCCGATGAGAAAGGCTCCTATGTTTTTACCGGAAGCGACCGTTCAACGATTAATTTCGCAGATCTATCGGGCAATCCCTCAAGGGCTTGCCCGACATATTCTTTCTCGGGGTGCAAAAAACGTCGATGATAGTCAGGATCATTCGATGGCTGCAGCGCTACTGCCGCTTGGCTGCGAGAGGCTGACACCCGGCTGGACGAGAATCTTCCCGCCCTCCGTCGTCGTGGCTATGATTCCGTCGCTGTAGATTTTGACGGAAGCAATCGTACCTTTGACCGTACCGTCTGCGCTTTCGATGTAGCTGCCGATATAGCTGCCGGCCTGGGCAAGGTTGGAGCCCGCCAGCAGGGCATCCAGCTTCTGATTCGTCTGGATCGTCTGCTCGACCTGCGAGAAACTGGCGAGCTGCGCCAGTTGTTCGCTGGCATCCACGGGGTCGGTCGGATCCTGGTTCTTCAGTTGCGCGATCAGAAGCTGCAAAAAGTCGTCATAATTCACCATCGCCTTCTGC
This sequence comes from Rhizobium sp. P1_E6, assembly GCF_056405875.1. Taxonomy (NCBI): domain Bacteria; kingdom Pseudomonadati; phylum Pseudomonadota; class Alphaproteobacteria; order Hyphomicrobiales; family Rhizobiaceae; genus Rhizobium; species Rhizobium sp. P1_E6. The sequence continues at coordinate 5,503 of NZ_JBFUBG010000060.1, forward strand.
TGGGCGGTAGCCGTGCTACCCGCCAGAGAGGAGCCGACGCCTGTGAGAGGATTTGTCGTCATAGTCGACCTCGGTTGTTTGGGGTTAAGGCTTAAAACGGCCTTCCAGTTTACGATCATTACCTACTAGTAGGTAGCCTGAAAAGCGTCTTCGGCATGAGATAGTGTTGGATAGGCTCAGTTGGTTGGCGCAAATGAACGACGCGCCAGTGCTTCGGATGATGCGTCAGAGAAGCGCACAATAATCTACCTTCTAGTAGGTTTGGTGTCAACGTGTGAGAAATGGTGCTGACTGCCCGGTGCTCCGCTTTCACGCCGTGCTCACAATGGGCAGGCAACGTCCGACACGGCCGGCCCATCAGCTGCCCGACCGTATAAGAGAACGCGCAATATCAATGATGTCATCGCATGGGCGATCGGATCTTCGTCGTTCCAGACGACATCGATCCGATCTTGAAGTCGATGCCGAACCGCCAGCGACGAGCGACCCTAACCAGAAGCTGTCGAAGCATCTCTCGCCATGTCTTCCGTCGGATCGTGCTCCTCGAGTCCTTGGCGAAATCGCACCACATGCCTGCTCGCGCATAATGTTTGGGCTAGCCGATCAGCCCAGGGAATCGACATTTTCAGGCGCGTCCGCCACGAGCCGTCGGGGACGACAAGCCGGCTGCGTCCGCCAACCACTCAYCGACGGCGAAGACCCAGTGCCCCTTGGGCGGCTTTCACAACTGCGTCGGTCGTGATGCCGAACTTCTTGTAAACGTCGTCGATCTTTCCCGACGCACCGAAGCTGTGCATGCCCACGAACCGTCCGTCGAGCCCGAGATATCTGTCCCAGCTATCCTGGACGGCCGCTTCGACAGCCACCCGTGCGGTTCCTTCTCCAAGAACCTCACGCCTATAGTCTGACGTCTGCGCCTCGAACAACAGGCGGCACGGCATGGAGACGACCGCGGTTGGAATGCCTTCCGCCTGGAGCCTCGTCCTCGCCTCGACGGCGAGATGCAATTCCGATCCGGTCGACATGATCGTCAGCTCTCGAGCGCCGCCCACGGCCTCAAGTAGGACGTATCCGCCCTTTGCCGACAGGTTGAGAGAGCCCGGTTCCTTTCTCAGAAGCGGCATGGGCTGGCGGGACAGCGCGATCAGGGCTGCCTGCCGCGGGGCGTCGAGAATGGCCTGCCAGCATTCGGCCGTCTCGATCGGATCACCCGGGCGGAACACGGCAAGACCCGGGATAGCACGCAGGGCGGTCAGATGTTCGACCGGCTGATGGGTTGGGCCGTCCTCACCGAGACCGATCGAGTCATGCGTCATCACGAAGATCGAACGCACCTCCATCATCGCCGCCAACCGGATGGACGGTCGGGCATAATCAGAGAAGGTCAGAAAGGTGCCGCCATAGGGGATCAGCCCACCATGAAGGGCGATACCGTTGATGGCCGCAGCCATGCCGTGTTCACGCACACCGTAGTGGACGTAGGATCCATTATACTTGCCGGGTTCGATGTCGACCATGGACTTGGCGCGCGTGTTGTTCGACGGTGTCAGGTCCGCCGATCCGCCGATGAGCTCAGGGAGGGCTTCGGCAAGGTGGTTGAGAACAATCCCGCTCGCTTGTCTGGTGGCAAGGTCCTTGTCAGCAGACAGAAGCTCCTGTTTTGCTGCCTCTATCGCTTTCGTCCAGTCGGCAGGCAGCTCCCCTTTCATACGGCGCTCGAAGTTCCGGCGAACATCGTCCTTCGCCGTCTGGACCCGAACAGCCCAGGCCATTCGGGCGTTGCGTCCCTTCGCGCCGATCTTTCGCCAGGCTTCCAGAAGGTCGGATGGGATCTCGAAGGGTGGCGCAGTCCAGCCGAGAAGCTTGCGGGCGCCGGCAATTTCCTCTTCGCCCGGAGCATCACTATGGGCCTTCTGCGTGCCGGCGCGGGTGGGAAAGCCGAAACCGATGATGGTTTTGCAGGCGATCAGCGATGGGCGATCGGTGACCCGCTGCGCTTCGACGATCGCGTTTCGGATGGCGTCGGTATCGTGTCCGTCGATTTCCTGGACATGCCAGTTCGACGCGCGGAACCGCGCCGGTTGATCGTCGGATTCCGCAAGACTTGTCGCGCCGTCGATCGATATCGAATTGTTGTCCCAGAACGCAATCAGCTTGCCGAGCTTCAAATGGCCGGCGAGCGATATAGCCTCCTGGCTGATGCCCTCCATGAGGCATCCGTCGCCGAGGAAGACATAGGTATGGTGGTTTGAAAGATCGTCACCGAACCTGGCGTTCATGATGCGCTCGGCAAGTGCGAAACCGACGGAATTGGCAATGCCCTGTCCGAGCGGACCCGTGGTCGTCTCAATGCCCGTGGCATGATGATATTCCGGATGCCCCGCCGTCCTACTGCCGACCTGCCGGAAGTTCTTGATTTCCTCGATCGTCATATCCCGGTAGCCGGTCAGGTAAAGCAGGCTGTAGAGCAGCATCGAGCCGTGCCCGTTGGAGATCAGGAAACGATCCCGATCGAACCAGTAGGGGTCTTCTGCATCGAAATGCAGAAAATCGGAAAAGAGCACGGTGGCAATGTCGGCCATGCCCATCGGCATGCCGGGATGCCCGCTCTTGGCCTTCTCGACGGCGTCCATCGAGAGAAACCGGATGCAATTGGCCATGTCGCGCAGATGCCGGTCGCGAGGCGCCGGTACTGACTTAGGGGATTCCGTCATGATCGTTTCCTCGGGAACTGGTGAAGGACACGCCGAAACATAGGGCCCGACGTGGACCGGGCTACTGCGACATGTTGAAACTTTGACCGAAACGTCTCATCCAAGGATTACATCGCCGCCACGGCCGTTTCCGAGCTCCCGTTGAGACAGGCGCTATGCGTCCCGGTCCCGCTATGCGCGCGATCGAGTTCCAAGCGATCGACAACGGGTTCGAGATGCACAGCGATAATATGCCGGATACGGATGCGGCTAACCTTGCTGCAGCCGCCAGGTCCGGATTTCAAATGGCATGATGTCGGCAGGTCCGGCACGTTTGATCGGCTCTTCGAGGATGTTCAGAGCCCCGGAAGCCTGCCACCCTGCCGGCAAGGCGAGTTTCAGGCGACCGCGCCTGCCTGCCGGCTCGTAGAGCCGCAGGATAAGGCCGTCTCCCTCCTCCGCCGGTTTCAGCCCCGAAAAGGCGACTGGTGTGCCCTCTACACCCAGCGGTGACAGCGTGCCCGCCGCAAGACCGCTCGCCTCGATGGTCACGAGCGGCTGATTGAGATCGATCGCCTCCTCCAGAACACCCCCTTCATGCCAGGCGCCTGCATGCGGCAGCAGCGCATAGGTGAAGCTCTGCTCGCCTTCGTCGGCAAGCGGATCGGGATAGATCGGCGAGCGCACGAGGCTCATGCCGATGACATTGCCGCGCGCACTGTGGCCGTATTTGGCATTGTTGAGCAAAGCGACACCAAAGCCCGGTTCGCTGATATCGACAAACCGATGAGCGGCAGCCTCGAACATTGCCTGTTCCCAGGAAGTGTTCGTGTGCGTCTGGCGCTCGACGATGCCATAAGCGCATTCGAAGGTGGCAGTGCGTGAGCGCACGGCGACCGGGTTCAGCGTCCTCAGCAGTGTGCGACGGTCATGCCAATCGATCGTCGTCTCGATATCGAGCCTGCACGCGTTGGCCGTCAGCACGTAAAGCTGCCTGACCGTCGAAGCTCGGTACCGGTAAACGACACGGATCGCCGCACGATGTGCCCCCTGCTCAACAAGGGTGATGCTTTCAGGCTTGTCGAGGCGGACGGCCTTTTCGGCATAGTCGGCATCGACGTCCCAGGCATCCCAGTTGCGCGGCTTGTCGGCCGGATAGACCCAGAGCTGGTTTGCGGCACCCTCGATCGCTTCCCTGCCGGTTGCCTTGTGAACAAGGCTCGAAACGGCGCCATCCTTGCCAATCACGACAGACAGATGCTCGTTTTCGAGGCTGTGCGCGCCGGCTTTCAGCGTACCGGCGGGCTTCAATGCCTTGCGGTCAAAGACCGCGACGGAAAGAGGTGCGACGGGATCGGCAGATGACACGACCGTTCCATCGGACAGCCGAGCAGTCAGTGGCCGCGGTGCGAGCGAAGGATTGACGGCAACCAGCGCATCCGCCACCCCGCCTGCCGGAAGCTGGGCCGATAGCGCCTTCAAAGCCTTGGCCTGCTCCGCCTTGGCATTGCCGATGGCGCCGTCGAGTTCCTGTTCGGCATCGATATAGACTTCGCGGATGCTCGAACCCGGCAGAATATCGTGAAATTCGTTCTTGAGGACGACGCGCCAATCCGCTTCCAGGCTTTGCGGTTTGGCAGCACCCAGCAGATGGGCGAGCGAAGCGAGCGTTTCCGCCGTGATCAGCGCTCGTTCGGCCTGGCGGTGCTTGCGCTTGACGCCGCTTTGCGTCGTCAGCGTCGCGCGGTGGAGTTCGAGATAGATCTCGCCATCCCAGACTGGAAGCTCCTTTTCCGCTGCAGTCCGGTGGGCCTCTTCGTAAAAGCCCTTCACCGTACCCCAGCGCGCTTTGGGGATTGCCGGAAAGTCACGCAGTTGTACTTCGCGTTCCACCATCTCCGGGGTAACACCACCGCCGCCATCCCCGTAGCCGACCGCCAGCAGCGACGTGTCGTGCTGCGTCTTGCCGCGGAAATTCTTCCAGGTCGGCACGAAGCAATCTGGCCGCACGAAACCATTATAGCCCTGCATGGGATTGTCGAACGTATGGGTCAGGACCTTGCTTCCATCCAGCCCTTTCCACCAGAAAAGGTCGGACGGAATATGATTGCTCTCGCTCCAGTTCACCTTGATCGTGAAGAAGCTGTCGATGCCTCCAAGCTGCAGGATCTGCGGCAAGGCACCCGAAAAGCCGAAGCAGTCCGGCAGCCAGCAGACCGTGTGGCGCAAGCCGAAGTGTTTCTCGAAATAGCGCTGCCCATAAAGCACCTGCCGTGCAAGGCTTTCACCGGTCGGCATGTTGGTGTCGGGTTCAACCCACATGCCGCCGACAGTTTCCCACTTGCCCTCGGCGACCTTCGTCTTGATCCGCTCGAGAAGTTCGGGATCATCCTCCTCCATCTGCGCATAATAATGAGCGGTCGATTGATTGAAGCGGAAGTCGTCCGACCGCTCCATCAGCGAGAGCGCGGTGCTGAAGGTGCGGCGCATCTTCCGGCGCGTCTCGCCATAGGGCCAAAGCCAGGCGAGGTCGATATGGGCATGAYCGGTCAGCAGCAGTTCGCCGTTCGGCGGAAAACGCTTCTGCAGCTCCTTCAGTCGTGCGATCAGCTGACCATAGGCGGCGCCCACCGAAGCACTCTGCGCTTCATTAAGGCCGGCCGGGTTTGCCTCAAGCTCTGGCAATTCCCAGATCTTCTGCTGCATCACTGCACCGGATGTGCGCGAAATATAGGCTGACGTGTCCGAAGGCCAGTCGAGGCTGCGCAGCGCCTGTTCGGCCACATCGAGCAGGTGCGGCACGACCTCATGGCTTTCGAGTACGTCAGCAGCCTCGCCGATTTGCCGTAACAGGAGGTGCAGTTTGTGGACCGGCTCGTCCAGCCAGATCAGCCGCGCTTTGTTCAGCTTCGGCGTCCTGTTCGGCTCTCCAAAGGGAAAGCGTGCAACGCTGTCAGTGGTGATCGAGAACTCCCTGCCTTTGATCGAGAATTCCTGATGATAGGGGTCAAGTCCGAACGTCTCGGTCTGGCCGCCCGGATAGCGCAACGTGATCAAGCTCTCACCGCCGAGATCGAGCTGCAGGCGAACCTCATCGATTGGCCAGTCGCGCGGCGCTGTAGCGGAAGCCGAAAAATGAACCGTTCCCTTGCTGTTCGGCCAGTCCTGATGATGGGCGATCGGCTCGCCGTTAAAGGTCCAGCCGTCGATCACGACGCTTTGCCTGTCGCGCCAGTGAGCAAGCTCGGCTGTACGCACCTTCAGACGATCGAGGCGTTGGGCAATGGTGAGAGACATGGCGGGTCCTATGGAAATATCGGCAACTGACGAGCGGGGAGAAAACATGTCGCGCCAAACAGGCCGCAAGCACCGCATCCCGTCTCCTCCAACCGAGGCGCGTGGCTAGCCTTAGATTAAGTAACTTTGTTTTCACGTCAAGCGCACAAGAAAATAAGTTGCGAGGGTTTTGCGTGTGATACACAAGCATTCAGGTGCTTAGGGAAGACGGTTATGCGGTATCTTCGATCCGGGCCGCGGCGACGTCAGACAGAAGAAACGGCCGTTTCGCGGGGAAAAACAATTGGTCTGCGATCAGGGGAAATCGCCGACAGAAATATCCGCGTCATTCTGGAGGCGATCCGCCGGCACGGTCCGTTGACCCGTATGGAACTCGGCCAGCATTCCGGCCTCACCGGGCCAGGAATTACCAACATTCTGCGCCGCCTCAGTGATGGGGGATTGGTGACGTCGCACCGTCGCAATGGCGCCGGCAATAGCGCAACCGCTACCGAATTCGCCCTGCGGCCGGATGGTGCGTTTTCGATCGGTGTCAGGGTTCGCCGTAACCGGGGCGAAGCCGTCCTTATCGATCTCAGCGGCCAAGTTCATGATCGCGAATACTTTCCCCTCACCTCAACGACGAGAGTCCCTTCAATCCTTTCCGCCACCCAAGCCATCATCGGCAGACATGCGGGCCTGCCGATTATCGGCTTGGGGATCGGGGCAAACGACTGGAGCGCAGAGGAAAGCGATGAGCTCGACGCAGCATCGACGCTTGCCCGTAGCCATGTGGAGAACGAGTGCACTGCAAGCCTGCTAGCCGAGCGCACCATCGGCGCGCCTGCCCCCGAAGGCGGACTGGCAATGATCATCATCGACGATGATGTCCAGGCCGGCTTCCTCGTTCGCGGCATTCCTTATTCAGGCATGCATGGACGCGCGGGCAGTATCGGCGAGATGCTGACCGGCCCCGACAATGTCCGCCTGAACACCGTAGTCGGCTTCGCTGCCCTGCGTGCGCTGGTCAGCGATGACGAATTCGAGCGCCTTATTGCGGGTGAGGAACCCTCCTCCCCTCAGTTGACGCAGTGGATCCGCGATGCCGCAAGCCACCTGCTCGACCCGATTATAGYGATGGCCGGCTTCATTGCTCCCGGCGTCATCATGATTGGCAGCGATCTGCCACGAAGCGTTATCGAGGCACTGATCCACCAGCTCTCCGTCGAACGCCGCGACACATCCAAACGGCCCTTCCTGACGCCGTGGATTTCACCGATGAAGCCGGCAAGCTTCAGCGGCGGCGGCGTGGCGCTGGGGGCGGCATTATTGCCTTTCCTCCACGCCTTGCTGCCTCCGATTTCCGCCTGACGTCCGGTTTGTCGGATCAGGCAAGTGCCTCGTCCGTGTGGCTGATATCCGAAGCTAGCGCCTTGTCGAGCACCTTCTGGATATTCGCCGCTCTACGGAACGAAGGTTCCTGGGTTCTACCCGACCGGACGGCCTGCACGAACCGCTGGTAATTTGTCTCCACCGGATCGAAGGGAATGTCGCGCCATGTTGCGGTATGAACATCTTCGCCGAGGCAGGCGCGAAGCGTCGACTTTCCGGTATCGTAGATCATCTCGATCGAACCGGTCTCGCCATAGACCCTGAGACGCAACTGATCCATCTGACCAGCAGCGGTTCGGGTCGCCTGGATGGTGCCGATTGCACCGGTCGTGAAGTCGACGTTCATGGTAAAACTGTCATTCGCATCGAGATCATATTCGCCGATCCTGTCGTCCGGCGCCTTGTTGAAGGTTTTCAGCCGCGCGAAGACGTGGGCGACGTCGAGACCCGAACCGTAGGACGCGAAATCTACAATATGGATGCCGATATCGCCGAGCGCGCCGTTCGACCCGTGCTTCTTGCTGAGGCGCCACAGCCATTTGCTCTCGCTCTTCCAGTCGCCCCAATGGCGCCCGACAAGCCAGCTCTGCAGATGCGATGCCTCGACATGCCTGACCTCTCCGATCTCACCGGCAAGCACCATCTGCCGGCCCGTCTGCAAGGCGGGCGAATTGCGATAGGTGAAGTTGACCATGCCGACCTTGCCGGCTTTCTCGATGGCATCGGTCATTTCCATCGCCTTGATGGCGTCGGTCGCCAGCGGTTTTTCGCAAAACACATGCTTGCCCGCCGCAATCGCTTGAAGCGTTGTCGGGTGGTGGATGCGGTCGGGCGTGACGTTGGCAACGGCATCGAACTCGCCCCAGGCAAGGGCCTCCTCCAGCGTGCTGAAATGGTTGGGAATGCCGTGTTCCGAACAAAAGGCCGCCAGCCGCTCGGGCACGACATCGACGCCGCCCACGACGCTGACGCCGTCGATCGCCTTGAAATTTGCAGCGTGCTGGTTGGCCATTCCACCAGTGCCGAGAATGAGTAAGCGCATCTTCTCCTCCATAGATATCGGGGTCAGCCACCTCACGTAGCCGAGACAAAACCTCGCCTGCGCCATCGCGGACGGCCGCAACGGCTCGGAGTTCTGTGATCTGGAAATGCGGCTGCGGTCCGCTAACTGGTGTTGAATGTCGCCGGCATCTTAATCCTCCCAAGCTGCGGCTTGACATCAAATCAAAGTAACTTAATCTAATTAATGCAGCATGGAAATGAGGAGAGGTCAACCGACCACCAGGCTGTATCCGTTTAAAATGGGGAGGAGACCCATCATGAAGAGAGCGTTCATCAGCGCATTAGCGCTGAGCACAATGTTATTTTCAGTGCCTACGGTATTTGCCCAGGAGCTCGCGACAAAGGACAGGATCGGCGCTGCCGATGCGCCGAAAACCCTGGTCGTCCGGCTCACGAACGACAGTCCCAACAACGCCGATCCGGCAATTGCCGACGGCTATCAGAAACTCTTCGTCGATTTCATCAAGAAGCATCCCGACTGGAAACTGCAGATGCAGTTCATGTCGGCCGACATTGGCACCGAACAGGCCAAGATGCTGGAGCAGGCCAAGGCCGGCAATGCTCCGGATTGCGCCGCAGTCGATTCCTTCGTGCTCTCGCAGTTCATGGTCAACCATGTGCTCGCCGACTTCACGCCTTACTTCTCCAAGGAAGAGGTCGCCGATCTGTTCCCCTTCATCCGCAGCGGCATCACCGACAAGGATCAGACGATCCGTGCGTGGTGGTGGGATACGGACCTTCGCGTGCTCTATCGCAACAAGTCCATCGTTGCCGATGCACCGCAGACCTGGGACGATCTGAAAAAGGCCGGGCTTTCCTCCGTTGAGCAGGGCATGGAAGGTATCCTCTTCAACGCCGGTCGCTACGAGGGGTCCACCTTCGACTGGCTGGCGAACTACTGGGCGCTCGGCGGAAAACTCGTCGACGATTCCGGCAAGCCGGTCTTCGGTGAGGGCGAAAACAAGGAGAAATTCCTCAAAGCCCTGAACTACTACAAGGACCTCGTCGATTCCGGTGCAGCGCCGAAGCGCGTGACAACCATCGGCAACTATGACGACCTGAACGCCGCCGCGGCGGCCGGAACCACCGCGCTCTTCATCGGCGGCAACTGGCAATATGCCCAGCTGAAGGTCACGCTCGACGAGGAAGAGTTCAAGAACTGGACCTTCTCGCCGATCCCCGGCCCGACCGCCGATCAGCGCTCCACGGGTACCGGCGGATGGACGATCGCCTCGTTCAGCAAGGACAAGGACAAGGTGGAGATGTGCGCCAACCTTGCCCGCGAAGTCTATATGGGACCGGCAAACGCGCTGCAGCAGCAGCTGCCGACGCGCAAGTCGCTCTTCGACAAATATGATGTCTTCGCGACCGAAGCCAACAAGACTTTTGCCGGGGCTCTCGTCAACGGTCAGGCCCGTCCAGGCGCCCCGATCTATCCGGAAATCTCCAACCAGATCCAGATCATGATGGGCGACGTGCTCTCCGGGACCAAGAAGCCGGATGAGGCTCTGGACGCCGCGTTCAACGCGACGATGGAGGCTTACAAGCGTCTCTAACGATTGAGATCGCGGCGACGCCCGTGACGGGCGTCGCCGGTCGTGTCAAACCCGGACAGAGAAGCCCAATGAGCCCCATTGCCATCGAGGTTGCCAGCCCGCCTCACAGCAGATCGTTCATGCGCCGTTTTGCCGGGGCACCATTGCCCTGGATCATGCCCGTGATCATCGTCATCGGCATCTTCTATCTCTACCCTGTCATCGACGTGTTCCGTCTGTCGTTCACCAACGCAACGCTGATCGGTGACAATCCGGTCTATACGCTTGGCACGATTACGAACGCGCTGACTTCGCCACAGCTGCCCGACATCATGTGGGCAACCCTGATCTTCGTCGGCGGCAGCGTCATCGGCCAGCAGATACTGGGTCTTGCCGTTGCCGTCGTCGTCATCAGAGGCGAAAAGCGCGGCCTGTTCGGCACGACCATCCTGCGCACCACCGCACTCATCGCCTGGGTCGTGCCGGGCATTGCGGGCGGCATCATCTGGCAGATGCTGTTTTCCGAAGCCCCCTATGGCGCGCTGAACAGCATCTTGCGGCTCATGCACCTGCCTGTTGTCGCGTGGCTTTCCGATCCCGCGATCGCCCCATGGTCGGCGCTGATCTCAAATATCTGGCGCGGCACGGCCTTCTCGATGGTCGTCATGTACGCCGCCCTCAAAGCGATCGACCCCTCGCTCTATGAAGCGGCCGATGTCGACGGCGCAACGGGCTCACAACAATTCCTCTTCATCACCCTTCCCCAGTTGCGCGCGGCCATGCTCGTCAACATGATCCTCATAACCATCATGACGCTCAACACCTTCGACGCGATCATCACGCTGACGGGCGGCGGACCCGGGCGCGCCACCGAGGTCATCTCGCTCTATGTGTTCAATATTGTCTTCCGCAATTACGACCTTTCCGGCGGGAGTGTGCTCTCCGTACTGATGCTGATAATCAGCCTCGGACTTGCCTTTGTTTACGCATCGTTCCTGCCGAAGGAGGAAGAGCAATGAGCAGGCGCACCGGCACACGCTTCGGCGACTTCCTGAGCTACCTTTTCATGCTGGCGATGTTCGTCTTCTTCGCCGGTCCCCTCTCCTATCTCCTGTCGATGGCCTTGCGTGACAGACGCGAAATCTATCGCGGCGTAGCGCGCTACATCCCGCACAATCCGACCATCGACAATTTCGTTACCGTCCTCAACAACAGCTACTTCCCGATCTATCTGTGGAACGGCCTGAAGCTCGCAGCCTTCAGCGGTTTCGGCGTCCTGATCGTCGCCTTGCCCGCAGCTTACGCATTTTCCCGCTTCCAATTCAGGGGCAAGGGCCTGTCGATGATGGGGCTTCTTCTGTTCCAGATGATCTCACCGTTGGTCATCATGGTGCCGCTCTACCGCTACATGAACCGTCTCGGCCTGCTCGACACGCATTTTGCGGTCACGATGGTCTACATCGCTCTCGGCGTACCGCTCGCGACGTGGCTGTTGAAAAGCACAGTAGACAGCATTCCGCGCAGTCTCGACGAGGCGGCAATGATCGACGGATGCAACCGGTTTTCGGTGTTTTGGCGGATCGTCTTGCCACTTTCGGCGCCTGGCATCGCTTCCGTCTTCATCATCACCGTAATTGCGGGGTGGTCGCAATTCCTCGTGCCTTTTCTTCTGCTCACGCAAAACAATCTGATGCCGATCGGCGTCGGGATCTTTAACTTCCGTGGCATGCAGACCGACTCGTCCATCCAGCTGCTCGCGGCCGCCTGCCTGATCTCCGTCGTGCCGGCGATCGTGGCGTTCCTGTCGCTCCAGCGGCTGATCCTCGGCGCCATGACCAGCGGCGCGGTGAAGGGGTAAGACCGGTTTGCGTATCCGTGGCTGACAGAGGATTTCGACCCATGAACCAAACGACCGGCGCCAGGCTGTCTCCCGACCTGACGGGGGCCAATGTCGAGGACGCGGGCGAGCACAACAGAGCCGTCGTGCTGCGTTGCATCCATCGGCAGGCACCAATTTCGCGCGCCGAGATCGCCCGACAGACCGGTTTTACGAAACCGGCGATCGCCCGGATCGTTGATCGCCTGCTCGACGAGGGCCTGATCATCGAAGCCCGCCGTCGGCATGGACTACGGGGCCAACCGGCAATCGAGCTCGAGATCAATCCCGACGCCTTCTTCGCGATCGGCATCAACATCGATCGCGATCACCTGACGATTGTCGCCGTCGATGCCGTCGGCAACGTACGCGCCCGCGTGCACCACGAAAAACGCTATGTGCGCCCGGCCGAATTCATGCAGCTAACGGCTGACGCGATATCGCATTTCCAGCGAAGCCGCCTGATCGACGACGCGCATCTGGCCGGCATCGGTCTTGCCATGCCGGACTGGCTCGGAGAGATCCCCTTCCTTGGCATGCCCGACGACTATTCGGAATGGATGGAATTCGACGTGCGCGCAGCACTCGAAAGCCTGACGCAGCATCCGGTCTTCATCGAAAATGAGACCAATGCCGCAGCGCTTGCAGAGCTCGACTACGGCCTCGGGGCGGAAAGCCGCAGCTTCTTTTATATCGCCATCAATGCCTGCCTGGGCGGAGGCCTTGTGCTCGATGGCAACGGCCATCGTGGCGCCATGGCGCTGAGCGGCGAAATCGGTTGGCTGCCGATTGCCGATGATCGGGACAAGGAAGCGCCGAAAGTCGATCTTCTCGGCGAGATGGTGACGATGTTTTTCCTCTACAAGTTTCTTGGCGAGCACGGCGTCCATGCAAGCCTGCCTCAAGACCTCCTGGCACTTGATGCACGCGGCAAAGCTCTGGTGTCGACGTGGCTGAAGGAAATGAGCGCGCATCTTGCAGTTGCGGTCAAGCATATCGGCATGATCGTCGATCCCGACGCCATCATCATCGGCGGCCGACTGCCGATCCGCATGATCGACGAGTTGCTGCGTTACGTTCACGAACATCTGACGGCCGGAGACACCACGTTGCCCTCACTGCATCGTGCCTCGATCGGCGAGGATGCTTCGGCGCTCGGTGCGGCAGCGATGCCGATGGGTGCAGCCCTGATGCTGGCATCTGCCGACGCAGTGCAACGCACCCGTTCGCCCCTCAAATTCATGGATCGCCTGAACAATTGAAACAGCCGGCAAGGCCGCTCGGAGGATTTTGATGAGGATTGGTTTTTACACGTCGACATTCAACGACCGGCCGCTTGAGGAAGTGGTGGATTTCGCAGCTTCTGCCGGTTTCGATGCGATCGAAATCGATGTCGGCGGCCATATCAAGACGCCGGAGAGGGTGCGGGCCGCCGTGGCACTTGCTCGCGACCATAATCTCTTCGTCTCCTCGATCACCTATTTCGGCAACCAACTCGATGCGAACACCGGCAAGCGCGGCGAGCTTCGCGCCCGTACGGAGGAATTTGCCCGGGCGATCGGCGAAGCAGGCGTGCCGATCTTCGTGATCTTTCCCGGACGCGACGAGGATGTCGACGACGAAGCCAACTACGATGATTTTGCCGAATTCGCCAACCGGCTGATCACCAGGACGACGTCAAGCGGTCTTGTCTTCGCGATCGAAAACTGGCCAGGCCCCAAGGACAACTTCATCGGAACCACGCCGAAGGGCTGGCAGGAGCTCTTCCAACGGATACCCGACCGACGCTTCGGTCTCGAGTTCGATCCTTCACACCTCATCCGCATCGGCGTCGACCCCTATGCCGCAATGGACGCGGTCAAGGATCGCATCGCCATCCTCCACGCCAAGGATACTGCAATCGATACGGCCGCACAGCAGGCAGTCGGCTATCACGGCAAAGGCTGGTGGCAGTACAAACTGCCGGGCAAAGGCCTGCTCGACTGGCCACGCTTCCTGCGCCAGGCTCGCACCAACGGCTTCGACGGCAGCCTGTCGATCGAGCACGAGGACGCCGCCTACGGATGGCCGGGCAAGGATCTCGATGCACGAAAAGAGGGCGAACGCCTCGGCCTTGCCTACCTCAGAAACGTCTTGGACAAGCTTTGATAGCGACCTGGGAGGGAAAAAATGGCCCATGTTAGAGTGAACAATGCGCGCAAGGATTATGGTGCGTTCAAAGCCATCAAAGGCGTGTCGGTCGATATCCGCGACGGCGAGTTCGTCGTTCTCGTCGGCCCCTCGGGCTGCGGCAAATCCACCCTGCTCAGAATGATCGCTGGTTTGGAAGACATCAGTTCGGGCGAGATCCAGATCGGCAAACATATTGTCAACGAGCTGGCGCCAAAGGATCGCGATATCGCAATGGTGTTCCAGAACTATGCCCTTTATCCACATATGACGGTCGCCAAGAATATGGGCTTCTCGTTGCGGCTGAAGCGCATGCCAAAGACGGAAATCGATCAGCGTGTCGGCAATGCCGCAAAGATCCTCGGCCTGGAAGCGCTTCTCGAACGGTTTCCGAAGCAGTTATCGGGCGGCCAGCGCCAGCGTGTTGCCATGGGCCGCGCGATCGTTCGAGACCCTGCCGTCTTCCTTTTCGACGAACCTCTGTCGAACCTCGATGCCAAGCTCCGCGTCCAGATGCGATCCGAGATCAAGGAGCTGCATCAGCGGCTGAAAACGACGACGATCTATGTGACACACGATCAGATCGAGGCGATGACGATGGCGGACAAGATCGTCGTGATGAAGGACGGCGTGATCGAGCAGTCGGGCTCGCCGCTCGAACTCTACGACCGGCCGAACAACCTCTTCGTCGCCGGTTTCATCGGCTCTCCCGCCATGAACTTCATTAGGGGGAGCATGACGAACGATGGTTTCCGGACCGAAGACGGGCTCGTCCTGCCGAGCGAGCGACGCCCATCCGGCGCCGTCACCTACGGCATTCGCCCCGAGCACATCGCACTCGACCCCAACGGCATCGAGGTAACAACCGCCGTCGTCGAGCCCACAGGGTCCGAGACATTGGTGATTGCCCGTCTCGGCACGCAGACGATCAGCTGCGTCTTCCGGGAGCGGATCAGAGCAGCCCCCGGCGATATACTGCGGATCGCTCCGCTCCACGATGCCGTCCACCTGTTTGACGAAGGCGAGCAACGCATCACCGCAGGCGAACCGGTGCTGAACTAATTGCGTCCGACAAAACATAGACAACAAACCCTGATTTCGTCTGCCACCGCGAAGTCATCAAGGATCAGTGAGGTTGGCAAGCCGGGCTTCGATCTGTCTGGCTTGCCGGGCCAATTCGGCTCCGAAAACCTCGACCAGTTGCGACGGCGGCCGATGGATCGGCCTCACGATGTTGACGGAAAACGGGATCGAGAACGACAACCGGCGGAGATGAATGCCGTTGCCGGCATAATCCAGGGCCGTCAGAGGGTTGACGATGGCCAGGCCAATTCCCTCCCGCACCATGGAGCAGACGGATACCGCGCTATGGGTCTCGATGACCATGTGCCGCATGATGCCGGCGTTTCGAAAAATCCGATCGATCTGTTGTCGGTAACTATCCGTCGCCGACAGGCTGACAAAGGATTGTCCTTCGAAATCGTCCGGTGAGAGAACAGCCTTTTCAAGAAGCGGGTGAGCGTCCGGCAGCACGCAGATCTCGTCGAGCGTCATGAGCGGGCTTACCGCCGTACCTTGAGGTGGATGGCCGACCTCCGTCAGGCCGAAGTCGTAGCGTTGTGCCGACAACCATTCCTCCAGCAGCGGCGACTCCTGCGGAACGATACTGATGCCCACGTTCGGGAACCGCTCGACAAAATGCCGGCAGGTCTGCGGCAAGAGCGATTGAGAAAAAACCGGCAGGCATAGGATGGAGAGCTGCCCTTGTTCGAACTGGCGCAGCGACGTCGCCGTGCTGATGATCCGGTCCAACCCGAAATAGGCGCGCTGCACTTCCTCGAACAATTGCAGAGCGTGCGCCGTCGGGCGAAGTCGGCCGCGCACACGCTCGAAAAGCTTGATCTGGATAAGATACTCGAACCGCGCCAGCTCCCGGCTGATCGTGGGTTGGGAGGTGGCCAACATGCCGGCCGCACCGGTGACGCTGCCGGTCGTCATGATAGCCCTGAAAACCTCGATATGCCGAAGGGTGACAGACATGCCGACCTCATATCAGAATTGAATAGGATTTCCAAAAACTGATATTTTTCATATGCCCGCTTTTGTGGTCAACCCAGCAAGTGAAAACCGCATTGGCTGCGTACGCGGCCCGCCATCTTTGGACAACCAGTGTCATGACCTTCATCTCTGCCGATCATCTCATCCCTCTCGCTCATGAGCATGGGACGCCCTTATGGGTGTACGACGCTCCGACGATCCGCAATCGGATAAGGCAGCTCGGCGGATTCGATGTGATCCGCTATGCACAGAAGGCGTGTTCCAACATCCACATCCTCTCCCTCATGCGTGAGGCGGGGGTGCATGTGGATTCTGTCTCCCTCGGCGAAATCGATCGCGCGCAGCGGGCCGGATTTTCCACCAGCGCGACCGCTGCTGGCGCCGCAGGCATCGTCTACACCGCCGATATTTTCGACCGCCCGACTTTGCGCCGCGTCGTCAACGACAAGGTCGAGGTGAATATCGGCTCCATCGACATGCTGCACCAGCTGGGGGAACTGTCGCCAGGTCACCGTGTCTGGCTTCGCGTGAACCCAGGCTTCGGCCACGGTCACAGCAACAAAACGAATACGGGAGGCGAAAACAGCAAGCACGGCATCTGGCATGCAGAGCTTACCCAAGCCGTCGAACTGGTTCGGCGATATCGGCTGCATCTCGTCGGGCTTCATCTGCATATCGGCTCCGGCGTCGACTACCGCCATCTCGAGCGGGTCTGCCATGCGATGACCGGCTTGCTAATCGATCTGGATCACGATTTCGAGGCGATCTCCGCCGGTGGCGGCCTATCGGCTCCCTATCGTCACGGGGACAAGGCGATCGATACCGCGCATTATTTCAGCTTGTGGGATAGCGTGCGCAAGCAGGCAGAAAGCAAGCTCGGCCATGCCGTACGCCTGGAGATCGAGCCGGGACGCTTCCTCGTGGCAGAAGCCGGTCTGTTGCTGGCCGAGGTCCGCGCCACCAAACAGGTTGGCCGAAATCACTTCACCCTCGTCGACGCAGGTTTCAATGACCTGATGCGCCCCGCCCTCTATGGCAGCTATCACGAAATCTCGGTTCTCCCGCACGATGGCCGAAGCCTCAGCCCATCCGAGCTACGTCCCACTGTCGTAGCAGGCCCGCTCTGCGAATCGGGAGACGTGTTCACGCAAGGGCCAGATGGTGTGGTGGAGACGCGGTCGCTCCCTCCTGCTCAGGTCGGCGATCTGCTCGTTTTCCATGGAGCTGGCGCCTACGGCGCCTCCATGTCGTCGAACTACAACAGCCGGCTTCACGCTGCCGAATATCTCCTGGACGGGGTAAACTCCCGGCTTATCCGTCGGCGCCAGACTATCGACGAGCTTTGCCAAATGGAATTGAGTGCGGGGCCTGCCGCGAAAGCGGCGTAAGCCCTGAAAATCCAGGAAGGATCATAAACGCCGAAGCCTTCGGCACCGGTACTGGAAGCCCATCGTCAGAGGTCGAGCACCAAATCGCCAGCGCTTTGATTGTGACCCTGACTGCTGATTTCGAGCTGCTTGGGGCCTGTTACCTCTTTGCGCTTCCTGGAACCCGTCTTCCTGCCTTTCGGAGGGAGCTCCCCTGACAATTCAAGGAGTTTTGCGGCAGGTCCCGCAGGTCCTGACATCGTCGTGGCAGCCTGCCCTTTCATCTTGTCGGGTTCGTTCTCAACGGCTGCGGTGGAAATGTCCGATAGCTCGATGTCGGATCGTATGTTGGCGTTCGACTTTGCAATTTTGATTGCTGGGGCAGCGTCCTGCTGCATCTTCGGCGCGAAACGGATCATGAATGCTCATCTTCCCATTGGTTCGCTTTTTGTTCTCATTGAAAAGCGTACTTGTCAACTGGCTTCCTTCCGAACAGCCAGAAGTTCTCTCCTTCCCGAAGCTCCCTGACGAGAGCAGCACATTGTTACGGCGCGTGCCCAGACCAGCCGCCTCAGACGATCAACGTGTCTGGCATCATGCAAGGCTTCCAGATCTATTTTCGATCAAGCCAGTTCGCCATTCTCGAGCCACCGCACCTCTCCGGGCGAAAGCCTGATGGCGGAGGCCGCCAGACTATGGCGAAGCTCCGCAAGGCTCGCCGGACCGATCAGGGGAACGACCGGCCAGGGCTGGTGCAGGACATAGGCGAGCGCGATCTGGATCGGATCCTTGCCGAGGCGACGACCAAGCTCCTCCGCCCGCGCTTTTCGCTCAAAATTCAGTTCGGAATACCAGGCACGGACCAGATCGCGATCCGACAGTTTCTCCCGCCCCGCCCTATCGGTGAAGAAGCCGCGCGCCTGACTGGACCAGGCAAAGTTGACCACCTGCCGTTCCTTCAGCCAGTTTTTCCAGGCAGCGTCCGACGAGGCGATGCATCCTGGCCAGACCGGATCGACCATCTCGGCGAGTGAGAAGTTGTTGGAAAGGACGCTGAGTCTCGTCTTGCCAGTGCGTTCGGCATAGTCGATCGCCAGATCCATCCGTTCGCGCGTCCAGTTCGATCCGCCGATCGGCCCACGGATGCGACCGGCCCTGACTTCCGCATCCATGGCGTCGACGAATTCGCCAACTGGTATGTCGGGATTGTCGCGATGCATGAAGTAGACGTCGACATAGTCGGTCTGCATCCGCTCGAGKCTTGCAGTCAGTTGCTTGGCGATGACGTCAGGATAACAGAGCGGCGAATGCGCACCCTTCTCTATGATCACCACATTGCTCCTGACGCCACGGCTGCGGACCCATTCGCCGATGAGCCGGTCCTGTGTCCCTCCCCCATACTGGAAGGCGGAGTCGATGAGATTGCCTCCGGCTTCGAAGAACTCGTCTAAGACGATCGCGGCGGCCGGGAAGGTTGAAAAGAGCATCATGCCGAGCGCCAGCATCGAGCTTTCCTTCTCGATGCCGGGAATGTGGCCGCGCGGTACGATCACATCCTGGCGCCGGAGGATCTCGCCGGTCAGCGTCCTCGTCCGAACGGCGGGTGTCTCAAGGGCGTATTCCAGCCCGATGCCGGCGCGCCACTTGTCCATCACCTTGAGATTGCCAAGTGTGTCGAGGGCCGTCATGCCGGGGTAGGCAAATTCGCCCCGCCCAGCCTTGATCGCCTCTCCTGCCGCGTCGACCTCGAAGCTGTAGACATGACGGGGCTCTTCGACGGTGATGTCTTTCCGCTTTCCGGCGGCGTTAAACAGCCTGATGACGGCGGTGCCGCCCTGCTTGCCCGCGGCGAACCAGAAATGATCGATCTCGATCGAACCGGCCGTGCCGAAGATGCGAAGGACGTTGTCCTGCGCAAGTGACACCGAGCAGGCCACTTCGGCGACGATGCCATTCGGGAAGCGCAGGATGGCAGCGCTCCATTCGTCGACGCCCGTCGAACCGAGATGTCCGACGCCGAACACCTGGTCAGGCTCGATGAGGCCGTTCGGCTGGCCGATGCCGGCGATCAGGCGCACCATCGAAACCGGATATCCACCGACGTCGAGGATGCCGCCGCCAGCGAGATCGTTTGCAAACAGCCTGTGATCTTCTTCGAACGGTTTCGCAAAACCGAAGCTCGACTTGACCATGCGCACATCGCCGATCGCCTTTTCCTTCAGAACCTCGATCAGTCTCAGTGTCAGAGGATGCAATCGGTACATGTAGGCTTCGCCGAGGAAGGTCCCGGCTGCACGTGCCGTGGCCTGCATGGCTTCGGCCTCGGCTGCCGAAAGGCCGATCGGCTTCTCGCACAACACATGCTTTCCGGCCTTCGCCGCCTTGATCGCCCATTGCGCGTGGGTCGGGTGCGGCGTCGAGATGTAGACGGCGTCGATGTCCTTATCTGCCAGGAGAGCATCGTAGCCGCAAAGGATTCGCACACCTGGAAAGCGCTCGGCCAGCCCCGGCCGATCCGGGTCGCGGGTGGCGATCGCCTCCACGCGGCCCGTTCTCGATTGAGCAACGCCCGCAAAGAAGTCGCCCGCGATCCGGCCCGGGCCAAGGATGCCCCAGCGAATTCTGTCCGTATCGGTCATATCGTTTTCCTAGCCTGTCGGGCCGGCGGCGTTTCCGGCCGGTATGTGTTTCAGGAGAGCTGCACCACGGCGCAGCCGTAGCCGTCGAGCGCGAGGGCACCATCCACCGGCTTGCCGGCGTCAAGAAGATCGACGCCTGCCGGAACATGAGAGATCCTGGCAGGCCTCTCCGTGTAGTTCTGGATGAAGAGAAGACGACGATCCTCGTTCATGCGCATCGTCACCTCGACCCCCTCGGGCAAGTCGGCGATCAGCGGCTCGATCCCGGCATCCCCGAACAGGCGTTCCGACAACGCCTCCGTCAGATCCTGCGTCAGATAGGTACCGAGATAGACGACCCGGCCCTTACCGACCGTCCTGGATGTCGCCATCGGCCTTCCGTCGGCATAGCGGTTGGACCAAGTAGCGATCGCCTCGACATCATCATCGACGCTCAGGTTCTCGTAGAAATACCCCGCCGTCAGTTCACGATTGCCGATCTTGAAGCGGCGCTCGCGGCGATGGGATTCCGCCGGCCTGCTCGGCGGCACCACAAGGCCGCCGGATCGCTCCATCACCTCGAACAGGCCCTTGGCGCCAGGGGCTGCAAGCCGGCCGAAATCTTCCACCCGCACACCCGTCAGCTCCGAAAGCGACGTTCCGGGCGCCGTCTGCCTGATCACGTGATTGTTCTCGTCGCGGGTTCCCGTCCGGGCACCGAACACCACCGTGCCGCCCTCTTCGGCGAACGACTTCAGTCGCTCCGTCCATTCGTCCTTCCACATGACCCAGTGCGGCACGTAGAGAAGTTTCAGCTTCGAGAGATCATCTTCGGGATGAATGAACCCGCAGGCAATGCCGCGATCGTAGCAATACTGATGCAGCAGGACGGCATCGTCCTGAGGGCTCGGCAGACCGATCGGATAGGTCTTGTGAGCCTCCTGATTGTCGAAATCCGATCCGGCAATACCGACGTCCATGCGCACATAGGTCCCGAGGATCCTATCCTGTAGTGCCGTCATGTCGGTGGCGAAGTGCTTCGCCTCGTCATAGCGATGGCGCGGGACGTCGTCGTGATCGATAATCCCCATCCAGTAGATCTCGGCGCCGAAATGGGCAGGCCGCCAACGGAAGAACATCAGCCCGTCGGCGCCGCGCGCAACGGAGGACATCGCCATGCGGCGCATTTCTCCGGGCTCCGGCGTCAAGGTGCAAAATCCCGGCTGGCTGCCGAAACTGGATTGCTGTTCAGGGACAATGTAGTTGCCGGAAAAGCCCCGGCAGATGTCGAGATGGAGCGCCTGCACTTTGGCGTGATTGCCGATACGCTGAAACTCGTCGTAGAGCATCGGATAGATGTCGTAGCCGACGAAATCGAGATCGGTCGTGAACTGTCCACGGAAGTCGATATCCCGCAGGCCGCCCAGATTGTGGAAGACGAACCAGGACGGTTTGACGGCACGCAGGATCTCGACCTGATCATGCTGGAAACGCGCCGTCGCGAAGGCCAGGAAGCGATGGTAGTCCTGCATATGGCCGGGGCTCGGGAACGTGGGCCCGAAATCGATCGGCAGCACCACCTGGTCGAAGCTCTGGTAAGCGGTCGCCCAGAAATCCCCTCCCCAGGCGTGATTGAGCTTGTTAATCTCGCCGTACTTCCCGGCGAGAAAGACCTGAAACTCGCTGAGCGTCGCCTTTGAAAAGCTTTCCGGCATGCTGGTGTTGAGTTCGTTGTCGGTCTGCCAGCCGACGACACGTGGATTGTCACGATAGTGCTCGGCCATCGCTTTCGTGATGCGCCGGCTGTGCTCGCGAAACACCGGACTTGCAGTGTCGCAGTGCTGGCGCGACCCGTGGCTCATCGGCCGGCCCTTGCCATCCACCCGCAGGATCTCGGGATGCGCGACGGTCAGCCAGCGCGGCGGTGTGGCCGTCGGCGTGCACATGATCGTATCGATGCCATGCTTTGCGAGGACGGCGATTGCCCTGTCAAACAGATCGAAATCGAAACGTCCGAGTTCAGGTTCGAGAATATGCCAGGCAAATTCCGCCATCCTGACGATATTGAAGCCGGCTTTAGCCATGCGCTCGGCGTCGCGCTCCCAATAGCTCTCGTCGACATGTTCGGGATAGTGCGGAGCGCCAACGAGAAAGCGGTTGGTCTTGACCGGATTCCAGGCGGAGATTTTTGCTGACTTGTTTTCAGACACGGGCGTCTATCCTGATACTTATTTGTCGATGATTGCCTTGCGGGCGCTGATCGTGCGGCCGTCAGGCGCGAAGAGATAGAGTTCGGCAGCGTCGAGTTTCAGCGTCACCGGCTGGTCGGCCTTGAACGGCGCGACATAACTGAGCTGAATGGTGATGTTTCCGGTTCCGCTCTCCGATGCGACGGTGCTCAGGTCGCCGGCGTCGACATAGAGTATCGTTTCACGGCCGAGATGCTCGACCAGACGAACGATGCCGGACACCGCGCCATTCTCTGCTCCATCCGTGACCACCGAAATGTTTTCCGGCCGCACGCCGAGCGTCAGGCTCGTACCCTTATGGAGCGCAGCAGGGTCTGAGAGTTCGACCGTCGTAGGCGCCAGCCCCGGGGCGGAAACCCTGACCTGCCGGCCCGAGACCTCGTCCACCGTGACGGACAGGAAGTTCATTCTCGGAGCGCCAAGGAATCCCGCCACGAACAGGTTGTCGGGATTGCGATAGAGTTCGAGCGGCGATCCGACCTGCTCGATCACGCCATGGTTCAAGACTACGATGCGGCTTGCCATGGTCATGGCTTCGACCTGGTCGTGGGTCACGTAGACCATGGTCGCGCCGAGTTCAGAATGCAGGCTGGACAGTTCGACCCGCATCTGCGTGCGCAGCGCCGCATCGAGGTTCGACAGCGGTTCGTCGAACAGGAAGACATCCGGCGAACGGGTGATTGCACGACCGATCGCGACGCGCTGGCGCTGTCCGCCCGACAATTGCTTCGGCCGCTTCTCGAGCTGATCGGTAATCCGAAGGATCTTGGCCGCGCGCGCGACCGCCGCATCGATCTCCACCTTCGGTCTTTTCGCCATGCGAAGGCCGAAGCCCATGTTTTCGGCGACTGTCATATGTGGATAAAGGGCATAGGACTGGAAAACCATCGCGATGCCACGGTCACCCGGCTCCTCGCGGCTGACGTCGCGCCCGTTGATGAGGATCTGACCCGAGGTGATGCCTTCAAGACCCGCGATCGTCTTGAGCAGGGTCGACTTGCCACAGCCGGACGGACCGACCATGACGATGAACTCGCCCTCTTCCACCGAGAGATCGATCCCTCGCAATGCGTGGTAGGCACCATAGTTCTTGTTTATCTGTCGCAGTTCGAGGCTGGTCATGCTTCCTGGCTCTCTGCTTTTGAAGATCTGATTTCCGGATTCCTGAGTGCGTTCATCCTTTGACCGCTCCCATCGTCAGGCCGGCGATGAAGTGTCGCTGCATCAAGAAGAACATCACCACGGGCGGGACGGCGACGACGATCGTTCCGGCCGAAATGAGGTTCCAGGCCGAGACCCATTCGCCGCGCAGGTTGGCAAGGCCGGCGGTCACCGGTTTGACGGAATCGCTCACCGTCAGCACGACCGCCCAGAAATAATCGTTCCAGATGAAGGTGAAGAGGAGGATGGCGAGTGCTGCCAGCGCCGGCCGGACGAGAGGAACCGCAACATGGATGAGCGTCTGGAAAGGCGAGGCTCCCTCGGCTCTTGCCGCCTGAAACAGTTCATCGGGCAGTGCGGCGATGAAGTTGCGCATGAAGAGCGTCGCAAAGCCGGTCTGGAACGCGACATGGAAGATGACCAGCGCCGTCGTCGTATCGATCAAGTCGAGCCGTACCATCAGGTCGCGCACCGGGATCATCATGATCTGGTGAGGAAGGAAGTTGCCGCCGACGAAGAGCGCGAAGATGAGCATGTTTCCTGGAAAGCGGTATCGCGAAAGCACGAAGCCGGAGAGCGTGCTCAGGACCAGGACGCCGATCACCGAGGGTATCGTGATCGTCAGGCTGTTCAGGAAATATTGCGCCATCGGCGTCTGGGTGAAGACGGCGGTGTAGTTGTCGAGGAGGCCGAACTCGGTCGGCCATCCCCAGAGATTGCCGCCCATCACGTCCGCGGTCGATCGAAACGACGTCAGGATGATGGCGAAGAGCGGGCAGAGCCACAGGAAAAGGACGGCCAGTACGGCCAGGAAATAGAAGCGGCGATGCCAGACGGCCGTCTCGGGAATTGGACGAGGATACATCAGCCGCCCCTTTCTTCGGTGCGGACGATCCGCGACAGATACCAGACGATGAATACTGCCATGATCACGAACAGGACCGATGCGATCGCCGCGCCATATCCGAAGCGGTAGGAGAAGATGGACTGCTCGAACATCTGGTAGGCGAGCACTGACGAGGAGCCGAAAGGTCCGCCTCGCGTCATCACCGACACCATGTCGAAGGATCGAAGAGCGCCGACGACGGTGACCGCGATCGCGATGAACGTGACCTGCGTCAGTTGCGGAAGAACAATGTGCCAGAGCATGTTCCATCCCTTCGCGCCATCGACACGCCCGGCGCCGATAAGCTCCTCGCTCAAGTTGTTGAGGCCGGCGAGATAGAGCACCATGCAGAAGGTGATCTGCGGCCAGAGGGCTGCGATGACGATCGCGAAGGTGACGAAATGTTCGTCCGAAAGCACGGCAGGCGCGGTTGCCCCAAATGCCCTGAAGATCAGTGCAAGAAGCCCGAACTCCGGTGTGTAGACCCAGGTAAAGACCACGCCGACGGTGACGGAGGCGAGCACGAGCGGAATGAAGAAGAGCGACTTCAAAAAACGCATGCCGCGGATCTTCTGGTTGACGAGCAGCGCGATCGCCAGCCCGAGCGGCGGCGCGGCCATGAACATCACCAGCCAGATCAGATTGTTCTTCAAGGAGGTGTAGAACTGCGGATCGTTGTAGAGTTCGACATAATTGCCGAAACCGATCCACGTCATCGGACCCATTCCATCCCAGTCGTGGAGACTGATCCAGAGGCTGCGGACGGCCGACAGCAGGATGACCGTGAAGAACAGGATCATGGCCGGAGCGATAAGCATAGTCGGGGTGAGCCACCAACGCTGGCGGCGCCATAACATCAACATTGTCCAGAACCTCATGGAGGATAGAAGGAGCGGAACCGCGGTTCCGCTCCTGGTCGCCGGGAGGAGAACTAGATCTTGTAGATACGCTTGCGGGTACCTTCGAGGCGCTGCAGGATCGCCTGACGGCGGTCGGGTTTGGCCATGAACTCCTGGAAGCCCACCAGACCTGCCTGCGCCATATCCGGGTCGCTGTCGCGGTCGTAATATTGTGAGGTTCCCTTGACCTGTTTCAAGGACTCAACCGCGGCATTGACCAGTGGATCCTTGCTTGGCGGCAGGTCGCTGCGTGGCGGCACGTTACCACCAGGCTCCAGATAGGCTGCGAGATTTTCCGGCTTGTAGAAATAGGCCAGAAATTCGCGCGCACCCTGCTTGTTCTTGCCGTTCGTCGGAATATGGACCGAGTTCAGCGAGAATTCCTCGAACCGGGGGACCTTGGCATCGAGGGTGGCAAAAGGAGCAAAGGTCAATTGCGGCAGATCCGCGTCCGTGAAGGCGGAGCGCAGGAAGGCACCGAGGTTCATCATCCCTGCCTTTTTCTGCGCGAGCAAGGCTGCGGCTTCCTGCCAGCCGAAAGACGTGTGGTTCTGCGTGAAGACCTCTTTCTTGATCATGGCTTCCCACTGATCGAAGACCGGCGTCAGGGCGGGATCGAGATAGCTCATCTGCCCGTCCATCAACGCCATGTGCTTGTCGAGACCGTTGATGCGAAGATTCATCTGATCGAACCAGCCGGCAGCCGGCCAGAGCTCCTTCGTGCCCATGGCGACCGGTGTCAGCCCGGCGGCCTTGGCCTTGTCGCAATAGGCCGAGAATTCGTCTGCCGTCGTCGGTACTGTCAGCCCGTTCTGATCGAAGACATCCTTCCGGTAGAACATGCCCCAGAGCGTGCCGCCGGTGGGCAGACCGTACTGCTTGTTGTCGACCGTAACCGCGCCCGTGCTTGCGCCGAGAACGTCCTTGTATTTTTCCTTTTCGAACAGATCCGAGATGTCATCGAACAAGCCTCGCTTGACGAAGGCCCGCATGCGATTGCCCGAGAACCAGAAGCAGACATCCGGCGCACCTGCCGTCAGATAATTGCGGATCGCCGTCTTGTGGGCCTCGTGGTCCATATTGTTGATGACGACCTTCGTACCAGCCTGCTTGCCGAAATCCTCGGCGATCTTCTTCAGCGCTTCGAGCCCTTTGCCGTTGCTTTCAGCTGAGATCACGTTGACTTCCTGGGCCTGGGCAATTGCCGGGATCGGAAAGCCGCCTGCGACCGCGGCCGCAGATACCATGCCCGCGCCCTTCAGAAAGGTGCGGCGAGTGGTCGACGAAAAATGCTTGGAAAATGCCATTGAATTCCTCCCAGTTGAGCAGATCAACACGTCCCGGCGGCCGTCCTCCACAACGGGGACGCCGGGCATTCAACGTGTCGATCTCCACATTCCGAGTTGATCGACGAGGCAAAGTTATGCATAGATCAGGAAGCGTCGCAATAGTTTATTTACAAAATAAAGGAACTCGGCCGTGAAGCTCAAAGGTGACCAGACGACTGCCAGGGCCATGAACCGCCGTCTGATCTTGAACCTGCTCAGGCAGGAAGGGCCCAAAAGCCGTGCCGAGTTGGCAACGATCACTCAGCTCAGTCCGGCAGCCCTCACCTTCGTCGTCGGTGATCTCGTGGAGGAAGGCATCGTCGCCGAGGGAGAGGCGGTTTCCAGCTTCACCGGTCGTCCTCCCATCCCCGTGGAGATCAATTACGGGCACGGGCTGGCGATTGGCTTTAAGCTCATGGCCGATACAGTGGAATGCGTCGCGACCGACCTGGCGACGAGCCCTCTCGCCGCCATCAGGATCCCGATGCCCAGCCGCGCGCCGGATGATGTCGCAGACCTGCTGGCCGCAACGGTGCCGAGGCTCATCAGGCTTGCGGGACGCACGCATGCTAAGCTTACAGGCATCGGCATATCGATGCCGGGCGTCATCAACAACGAACAGACGATGTGCATCAGAAGCCACCGATTCGCTTGGGACAACGTTCCGCTAGCATCCCTTCTCGCCAATCGTGCGAATGTTCCCGTCTGGCTCGAGGACGATACTAACGCCTACGCCATCGCACAGCAGCTGTTCGGCCTCGGCCGGCAGCATCGCAACATGGCGGTGCTGGCGGTCGGCGTCGGCATCAGCTGCGCCCTCGTCATCGAGGGCAAGCTCTATCGCGGCGCCAATGGCGCAGCCGGCAAGTTCGGACATACGCTCTACGAGGAGAACGGCCGCCTCTGCGAATGCGGCAAGCGCGGCTGCCTGATGGCCTACCATTCCGAGGCCTCGATGTTGCGGCGCTGGCGTGAGGCGACGGGTGGGGGCCAGGATCTGGGCACGCCCGAGTTGCGCCAGGC
This sequence comes from Rhizobium sp. P1_E6, assembly GCF_056405875.1. NCBI lineage: Bacteria > Pseudomonadati > Pseudomonadota > Alphaproteobacteria > Hyphomicrobiales > Rhizobiaceae > Rhizobium > Rhizobium sp. P1_E6. Next base: position 33,095 of record NZ_JBFUBG010000060.1, read on the forward strand.
GCTTGCTGCCGAGGATTCGACGGCTGTCCGGATCGTCGAGGATTCAGGGCGCAGTATCGGAACGGCTCTCGCCAATCTCGTCAATGTGACGGATCCGGAAGTGGTCGTGGCGGGCGGAGAAGCTGTTTCACTTGGCGAACACTTTCTGGCGCCTCTGCAGGAGGCCTTGGCACTTAGAACCTTCAGAATGCCACCCCCCATTCTTCCCGATTGGGAGGACAATTCATGGGCACGCGGCGCCGCAGCGTTGGTAACGCAGAAGATGTTCGATTTCGAATCGGTCGGAGGCGTCACGAGACCCCTCCAGTCATTCGGATAGACGGCTTCCGTAGCGGGCGGCGACCGGGCCGAGAATGAATGATCTCACCCGCGACGCCGGTCCCTGATGTGGCGGTCGACTAGGCAACGCTCACGCCGCATCATGCTCCAAGGCTGCCGACCCCGAGAGATCGAACTGCAATTCGGCAAGCTTGGAATATGCTCCGCCCTTGCGGATTAACGTGGCGTGCGTCCCCTCCTCGATCACCCTGCCGCCGTCGATCACCAGGATTCGATCCGCCTTGAGAACCGTGGCAAGCCGATGCGCGATGACGATCGTCGTGCGGTTGCACATCAATTCGTCGAGCCCCCTTTGCACCAGCATTTCGTTTTCAGCGTCGAGAGATGCCGTGGCCTCATCCAGCAAAAGGATCGGCGCGTTCTTCAGAACGGCACGGGCGATCGCAAGCCTTTGCCGCTGACCGCCCGACAGGGTGAGACCGCGCTCGCCAACCACGGTGCGATAGCCGTCCGCCAACTCGGAAATAAATCCGTGCGCCCTTGCCGTGGTCGCTGCAGCCGCGATCTCGTCCTCTGACGCGTCAGGTCTTCCGAGACTGATATTTTCTGCGACGGTCGTCGCGAAGATGGTCACATCTTGCGGCACGATAGCAATTTCCCCTCGAACTGTAGCGGTGGCGGTTGTGCGCACATCGCAGCCATCGAGCGAAATGTCGCCGGAATAATCCTTGTAGAAACCGAGCAGCAGCGAAAAGACCGTGCTCTTGCCCGAGCCGGAGGCACCCACAAGCGCGACTGTCTCGCCGGGCCGGACGCTCATCGACAGGCCCGCGAGGACTTGCCTGTCCGGAGCTCCCGGATAGGCAAAATGCAGATCCCGGATTTCGATCGCGCCTTTTGGGGGTTGGCCGAGCGGAGCGCGTGACACCGGGTCGCGCTCGCCGGCATCTTCATCGAGCAGTTCGAAAAGACGTTCGGCGGAACCTGCCGCCTGCGCCAGTTCACCCCAGACCTCAGATAGCGATCCCAGCGATCCGGCAGCAATGACGGAATAGAGCAGGAATTGGCTCAGGCTGCCCGCCGACAGCGTTCCGGATAGCAGATTGTGAGCGCCGATCCAGAGAACCCCGACGACGCTTCCGAAAATCAACGCAATGGCAACAGCGGTCAGGAGCGCGCGCGATCGGGCGGCAAAGACGGCGCTGCGATAGGACGCCTCAACGTCATCAGCATATCTCTCGCTGGCCGCCGCCTCCCCGTTGAAGGCCTGCACCGTCCGACTTCCGGCGATCATCTCGCTGGCAAAGGCGGACGCGATCGCAAGAGCGTCCTGGGCTGCACGCGATTTTTTGCGAACCGAGCGGCCGAATAGGACAAGCGGCGCGACGACGAGCGGGATGGCACCCAAAATGATGGCGGAAAGTCCCGGGCTCGTGACGAACATCATCACCAGCGCACCGAGACACAGCAACGAATTGCGCAGGGCCACCGATGCGGCGAGGTTCAATGCGGACTTGATTTGCGCGGCATCCGCCGTCAGCCGCGATGCGATGTCGCCGGATTTGTTGGCGTCAAAAAAGCTCGCCGGCAAACGCGTTACGTTGCGGAAGGTTTTCACACGCAGGTCGCTGACGATGCGCTCGCCAAGCGTCGTAACGAAATAATATCGGCAAGCGCTTGCGACGGCGAGTGCGACTGCAAGCGCAAGAAGCATCAGGAAATAGCTGTTGACGAAGCCACCGTCGGACTGTCCGAAACCGTGGTCGATCATCCGGCGGACGGCCATCGGCAGTGCAAGCGAGATCATAGCCGCCGCCGCCAGCGAAACGAGCACCAATAGCAGCAAGCCCCGGTGAGGCCGCAACAGGGGCAGCAACCGGACGAGGCCGGAGACATCAGGCCTCTTTTTTCCGGACCGCGGTCGGGAGCCTGCAGTCACGTCGGTGGGAGGAGCGGCAGATCGGTCGTGCGCGGCAATCATCAAGGTGAGGGTCTCCTGGACTGGAATGCCTCCTTTTTGGCACTGGCGCGGCGACAGTCTTTGACCGCGATCAATTACCGGTCGGTTCCGCCGGAGCCTTACCGCGGCAGAAGGTCCCACCAGTATGTCGCGATAAGCCCTGCTGCACCCCACAGCCAGGCCTGGATCGTGCTAGCGGACGGGCGAAACGACAGGCGTATGACCGCCCCACCGGTCGCAGTTTGATCCGGGTCAAATAAACCGACGGCGCTAGACGCTAGAGCGGGCCATGACCTACGTCAGACGCATCAAAGATATCATCACCGGGCTAGCGCAGCCCGCCAGATTCCTGGAACTGGCCGATCGGGCCCTGCCTGGACTTTCGATCATCACTGTTCTCTGTTTCGCTGTTGGACTTTATCTGAGTTTTGTTTCCGATGGCGATTACCAGCAGGGTGACACCGTCAGGATCATGTATGTCCATGTGCCCGCGGCATGGATGGCGATGCTCTGCTATACGGTGATGACCGCAAACGCCATCGGCTCCCTGGTATGGCGCCATCCACTTGCCGATGTCGCTGCGCGCGCCGCCGCACCCATCGGCGCCGCCTTTACCTTCGTGTCGCTCGTCACAGGCGCGATTTGGGGCAAGCCGATGTGGGGAACCTGGTGGGTGTGGGACGCACGCCTGACCTCGATGTTCGTGCTTTTCCTGATGTATCTCGGTCTATTGGCGATCAACCGTGCAATCGACGAGCCGACGCGCGCCGCTCGTGTTACGGCGGTCCTCGTTCTCGTGGGCTTCGTCAACATTCCGATCATCAAGTTCTCGGTCGACTGGTGGAACACATTGCATCAGCCGGCGAGCGTGCTCAGGCTGGATGGCCCTGCTCTGGACATCGAATTCCTTCGCCCGCTCCTGACCATGGGCCTTGCCTTCACAGCACTCTTTTTCACCCTCCACATGGCCTCGATCAGGAACGAGATCTGGCGGCGAAGACTCATGTCGCATCATCGCTTGGCCGCACGGGCCGCAATGCAAAGGGAGAATTGAATGACACATCAGGACTATGTGCTGGCAGCCTATACGGTCGCATTCACCGTCATGATCACCATCAGCGCGATGACCTGGTTTCGCGGCCGTACCTATCGCCGGCAGGTCGAGGCGCTGGCGAAAATCAGGCATCGCGCGCGGCGCGAGGTCCGCTAGGTGCGCCCCTATCTTCTGACCGCCGTGCCGCTGCTCGTATTTGTGGCAATTGCCCGAGCCGCCGGGCGCATGCTTTATCGGCAGGCGGTGGAAGGATATTCGCCCTCCGCCCTCCCTACCGCACTGATCGGTCAGGCACATCCTGCGATCGATCTGCCGCCGCTTGCCGGGTTACAGTCTCCCGGACTTCAGGATAGCGGGCTTTCCGGCCAGGTCGCGATCGTCAACGTGTTCGCATCCTGGTGCATCCCCTGCCGGCAGGAACATGCCGCGCTCATGCAGCTATCGAAGGACACGCACATCAAGCTGATAGGCATCAATTACAAGGATAACAGCAGCAACGCTCTGGCCTTCTTGCGCGACAACGGGAACCCCTACGCAGCCGTCGGCGTCGATCCGACCGGCAGGGAGGCGATCAACTGGGGGGTCTACGGCGTGCCGGAGACCTTCGTCATCGGGCGCGACGGCCGCATCCTGTTCAAACAGGTCGGCCCGCTCGACGAAAAGGCCCTGTCGGCAGGCATCGGTCCCGCTCTCGACAGGGCGTTGGCTGCCGGCAACTGACCGGAAGCCCTCGTCTACAGCTGGCTCGGCGACTTCACCTCAAGCCTGTTGCGACCGCTTGTCCGGATCTGAATCTGCCGCAAGCTGCAATCGATCAAGGCAGCCTCCCGATCCGAGATTCTCGACGAGCGCCAGCACGGCACGGCGCTGCAAGTCGGTTTCCACATTTCCTTCAAGTGTGATCTGCCCGTTATGGACGGAGACGCGGATCCTCTGCGGCGTCAGGCCGAGATCGTATTTCAGGCGTGCGCGAACCGCGAGCAGGATCGCGCCATCCTCGCGCGGCAACCTGAGGGTCGGCGCATCTGTTATCAGAGCGAGGATATCGCGCCGGCTGACGATCCCCGCGAGCCGTCCGGCCTCAACGATCGGAATACGCTTGATGCGATGGACCTCAAGGCTTTCGGCAATATCGGAGACCTCGCTGTCCGGGGTGGCGACGATAACGTCGCGTGACATGATATCCCTGACGGACCAGCCATTGCCGCGAATGTAGCGGTCAAGATCGACGTCGGAGGTAATTTCCGTGTTACGCGCGATGCGCGGCGCAAGCCGGATCTCCCGACGCAGCAATAGATCGCCTTCAGTCAGAATCCCGCAGACCCGCCCTTCGTCGTCAACGACAGGCAGCCCGCTGACATTGTTTTGCATCATCACCGCAACGGCATGGCGGATCCCTGCCGCAGGGCTGATCGATACCACATTGCTCGTCATAATGTCCTTGGCCTGCATGCGTGCACCTCCCTTTCCGGAAACATCTGGTACCATGAGAGTAGGATGGCTTGGACGAACCGACCTTGACCTCCGTCAAAGTCGCGGTGTCGGATCCAGCAACTCGGCGAGCCTTGCCTGCTCCTCTGCGGTGAGTTTGCTGCCGGTGGGCTTGCCGGCCCGCTTGCGGGCAAAGACGATGAGCGAGGCGCCRCCGGCGAGGATCAGCAGCACCGGCGCACCCCAGAGCAGCAGCGTGCGCGCACTGACGCGCGGCTTCAGCAGCACGAACTCGCCATAACGCGAGACGATGTAGTTCAGCACCTGCTCGTCGCTATCGCCATCGGTGATGCGCTCGCGCACCAGCAGACGCAGATCCCTGGCGAGATCGGCATTGGAATCGTCGATCGACTGGTTCTGGCAGACCATGCAGCGCAGTTCGGAAGACAGTGTTCGGGCGCGGGCTTCGAGAGCGGGGTCGGAGAGCACTTCGTCCGGATTGACGGCGAAGGCGGGGGCGGCCGCCATCATGAGCGCCAGGACGAGGAGGAAACGCCTGATCATTCCGCCGGCTCCATGGCCGGGGCTGCCGGCTTGGCCGGTTTCGCCTTCCTGCTCGGCGCCCCGACACGCAGGCGCCGGTCGGTGAGCGAGACGACGCCGCCGAGCGCCATGATCAGCGTCCCGCCCCAGATGCAGAGAATGAACGGTTTCCACCAGATGCGCACGACAATGCCGCCGTCCTTCGTCGCGTCACCGAGCGACATATAGAGCTGGCTGAGGCCGAAGGTCAGGATGCCGGCTTCCGTCGTCGGCATCTGCCTTGCGGTATAGAGC
>NZ_JBFUBG010000061.1:0-38345 GCF_056405875.1 Rhizobium sp. P1_E6
GCGCGAAGGAAGCGGCATGGCTTTCTGGGAACCCGTACTCGCCGAAGCCCTTGATCTGGTTGAAGCATTGCTGGGAAAACTCTTTTGTGTAGCGATCATCTGCCGTCATTCCATCGATGAATCGCTGCTCGAAATTGCCGATAGTGCCAGTCCTTTTGAAGGTCGCCATTGCCCGACGAAGCCGGTCGGCTTCTGCTGGCTTGAAACCCGCCGCGGTGATTGCGATCTGCATGGCTTGCTCTTGAAACAGCGGAACCCCTAGGGTTCTTTCAAGAACAGTCTTCAGCTCATCGCTTGGATATTCGATTGGCAGATTTTTATTCCGCAGCTCTCTGCGTTTCAGATAGGGATGCACCATGTCGCCTTGGATCGGTCCCGGCCGGACGATCGCCACTTCAATGACAAGGTCGTAAAACACCCTAGGCTTCAGGCGCGGCAGCATGCTCATCTGCGCCCGGCTTTCGATCTGGAAGACGCCTAGTGTGTCGGCCCGGCCCATCATATCGTAAACCGGCTCGCCCTCCTCTCCGTGCTCCTTATGGCCGAGATCGGCGAGTGTTTTCTTCACGTCGTAATGCAGCTCAAGCAGCGTGAAAGCTCTGCGCAAGCAGGTGAGCATACCAAGCGCCAGGACATCCACCTTGAGGATTTTGACGTTGTCGAGATCATCCTTATCCCATTCAATCATATAGCGATCCGGCATTGCCGTCTTCATGATGGGCACAACCTCATCGAGCCGGTCACGCGTGATGACGAAACCCCCGACATGCTGGGTAAGGTGCCGTGGAAAACTCAGAAGCTCAGATGCATATTTCAGTACGTTTCGTGTCACCGGATCCTTGATATCGAGGCCGGCCGCCTTCGCGTCTCGTTCCGAGAGGTTGTCCTCCGACCAGCCCCAGACGAGGCTGCTGATCGCCGACTGAACATCCTCCGATAGGCCAAAAGCCTTGGCGACCTCACGGCCAGCCGAGCGAGTGCGATAGCTGGTGACGGCAGCCGTCAGCCCGGCATGATCAACGCCGTATCTTTTATAAATAGACTGAATCACCTCTTCCCGCCGCTCATGCTCGAAATCCACGTCGATATCCGGCGGTTCGTCCCGATCCATTGAAATGAAACGATCGAAGAGGAGCGTGCTCTTTTGAGGATCGACTTCAGTAATTTCTAGGCAATAGCAGATAACCGAATTAGCCGCCGACCCTCGCCCCTGACACAGAACTTCGAGCACATGGCGGGCGTGGTGAATGATCCTGTGAACCGTCAGGAAGTAGGAGGCGTAGTTCTTGTCGCCGACGAGCCTCAGTTCGTAATCGATCTGTTTCGCCACTTTTTCAGGAACACCATCAGGATAACGTTTTACCGCACCCGCTCTTGTCAGTCTTTCGAGAGTCTCCTGCGGCGTTTCACCGGGATCATTTTCAGGTGGATAATTGTGCTTTAGCTCGTTCAGCGAAAAGCTCAGCTTGCCGAAAAAGACCTGCGTGTTCTCAACCGCGTCAGGGTAATCCCGGAAGATCCTCAATATTTCACGTGAATCCTTGAGATACCGCTCTCCATTCGGCGCTAGAAGGAATCCGGCTTTCGATATCTCCACATGCTCCCGGATTGCGATGACGATATCCGAAAGCGGTCGGCGCTCGGGGTGGTGATAGAGCGGTTGATTGCTTGCAATCAGCGGCACGCGATTTCGAGCGGCAAGCATGGCAAGCACCGCAAAAGCCTGCCGATCACGACCGTCATAGGCCGGCGACAGCGCCATGAAAAATGCCTTGCGAAAGCGTTTGCGAAACCGCTCGAGATAATCTTCGAATTCCGGCTGTTTGGTGATGTCATTCACAATGGCTCGCTCGGGGACGAGAGCAAGCATCATGTCATCGCCCCATTCCATGAGCTCTGCTTCCGTCAGGATGCAGGTTCCCTTGACCGACTCTTCCTTCAGGTTGCCGGCGCTGAGCAGGCGACAAAGGTTTGCCCAACCTCGCCGGTTGCGCGGATAGGCAAGGATATCAGGCGTTCCATCGCAAAAGACGAGGCGGGCGCCCAGCTGAACCCGGATAGGATCGAGGATCACCTCCTTTTTTCCTTCCTTCTTCGCCTGGGCCAGAATTTCATCTCTGTTCTTGTATCTCTCCTCAAGCTGCTCTGCCTGCGCATGTGCTCGCACCACGCCGGCAACCGAATTCCGGTCTGCAATACCGAGGCCGCCGAGCTTCAGGTAAGCGGCCTGCACGACCATCTCTTCCGGCTTCGACGCGCCTTCGAGGAACGAGAAATTCGTCCTCGTGCCGATCTCAAAGAATGCGGATTCGGGCCTCATGCAAAGACCCCATGCATGAACCAGCGGGGATCGAGTTCCTGACCATAGAAGCCTCGGCGATAGATCCAGAAGCGGTGCCCGGTCTCATCCTCGATCCGGAAATAGTCGCGCGCCTCGGCACCATCTCCGTCGATCCACCATTCCATGGCGATCCGTTCCGGTCCTTCACTTCTTGCCACCTGATGCTGCAGACGTCGCCAGCGGAAAATCTGCGGCGGACCGTCAGGCACTTCGGCAAACACGACCTCGACAGGTTCCGGTGTTGCAAAGAGCCGCAAGGGGCGCTCCTGACGGAAAGGAAGCGCGCTTTCCTGCTCTGCCTTGCGCCGTGCAGGAAGGCTCTCCATTGCCGGCACCGTGATCACGGCGCGCTCCGGCACATGGCTCTCGCGAAGCTGGAAGCTTTGCAGGCAGTCCGCACCGAGCCGGGCCGCAACACGGTCGACAAAGCTCGAAAGCGAGATCTCCCCCTCCCGGTCGCCCTCGAAATCACCCTGCGTCTCGTTGAACGGATCATGCCGCAGCACATTCAGGCGCAGGATCTCGAAGCCATAGCCGGCATCGAGATCGTCATGGATCACTTGCAGCCGCTCGGAAAACAGGCCGGCAACGAGTTTGGGCTCGCGAAGCGGCTGCGAGGCGCCGACGGAGATGCGGAAAACCCTGCCGTCGACGCGAAACAGCACCAGCTCGAACACTCGCCCGCCGGCTCCACGCGCCTCCAGCGACGGTTTCAGCGACACGGCGATCTGGCCGGTGACAGCAAGGATCTGTTCTTCCGTTCCGATCGGTTCGACCAGGCGGCGTTCGGACGACAGGCTGGCGATGGGAAGCCGGGGGGAGATCGGCTCCTCCTCGCGCCCCAGTGCTTGATCGAGGCGCAGAAGCAGTGTCGATCCGAAGCGGCGGGTCAGCGGCGCCCGCGGCGCATGAACGATATCGCCGATATATTTGAGGCCGAGCTTCTTCAGGGCATCGACGGTCTGACCTTCCAGTCGAAGGGCTGCGACAGGCAGCGGCATCAGCATGCGCTCCGTCTCCTCATCCTCCACCACGCCGCCCTGTCCGAAGCGGGAGACAGCCCAGGAAAGGCCCGGTGATGAGGCGATCGCGCCACGCGCATCGAGCCCCATATGGAAGAGCCGCGACAGGATATCCCTCAGAAGCGCCTTTTCGCCGCCGAAGAGATGGGCACAGCCGGTAATGTCGAGAAATAGCCCGTCCTTGCCATCGAGCGCCACCATCGGTGTATATCGGTCGCACCAGTCGGCGATCGCTTCCAGCAGCCGGCGGTCGGCCGCCAGATCCTCTTCCACGACATCGAGCGCTGGATACATGGCGCGCGCTTCGGCAACGCCCTGTTCCTTCCTCAGCCCCAGCCTCTCGGCAAACTCGTCCAGCGCCGTCAGCCGCATGGCATTGTTGAGCTTGCCCGAACAGACGATCGGTGACGCTTCAGGACGCCCTTTCGAACGCCAGGAGAGACCCCATCGCCTGCGTGCGATGCGGTCCGTCGCCAGATGTGGAAAGCTGAGCGCCAGAATGCGCTGACTGTTCGCCTGGAGGGCGAGCGAAGCTTGGTTCGTCGACGGGGAGAAATTCGCGTTCATGGGGGTTCCACTCCAGAAGACAGGAGAGCGGGGCCGGATTGCGGCTCTTCTCCAGCGTAAGACGGAAAATCGGATTGCCGATGCTGCCGGAAAATTTTGATCCATCCGGCAACGATCGCAGGTCAGACGGCGCCGGCTCGACATGCAGACGGAAGGCAGCGCTGCTCGCCTCCTCCTCCCCGGCCTGGCGGACGAGAAAGAGCGGACGCCGGACGGCGCGCKCCCTGAGACTGAGCCTCCGGCTTTCGGTCAGGCCGAAATGCAAGGGATTGCCGCGCATTTCGAAGACGACAGCCGAGAAGGCAGCACTTTCGATGGCCGCTTCCGCCAGCCAGAGCGCATCCTCCAGCTTGCGCGGCGCGGCATGGAAAAACCTTTCCGGCTTCAGCCCGAAATCCTTCAGCCCCGGAGCATAGGGGCGACCCGCCTCCAGTGTGCCAACGGCATCACCGATCCAGAGCAGCGGCAGCAGCCTGCCGGCATCCTCCTCCTGCCTCTGCAGCCGTGCTGCAACGGCCATCGCCAAGCCGCTTGCCGCTCCCGCACCGCGGGAGCCTGCCGCGCGGAACTCGGTAATCCCATCGAGCTGCAGGCCGCCTTCCAAGGCGTCATCGAGTAATCCCACACCGAAAGGCAAGCGTGGCAGAATGCGCTCCTGCCGCCTCTCACGCCCTTCTGCAAAGGCTTCCCGTTCCGCCGCGGCAAGCGCCGGTGCGGGTTTTCCCTCCAGTCGGGCAATGGTTTCGCGGAGCGCAAAAAGCCGCTCGCGCGCCAGGGYGGTCTGCGCCATGGCGTTCTCTCCATCCGTATTGTTCCTGTTATGTTCTTATAGATTCCAGAGCTCTAATGAAGAGTCAACGGCCATTTTATAAGAATTTATTCCTGCCTTTGATTCCGCACTCGAAAATCGGCGATAAAGGTTCTATATGGGCCGCAAAGGAAGGAATATTAATGGCCCGCATAGACCAGAGCGATGATTGGGGGGACCGCCATGCGCCGACGATCAGCACCTTCGAGTCGCTGGCAATGGAGGCCTACAGCCATCTGCCGGACGAATTTCGCAAGCTGACGACCAATCTGACCATCGAAATCGAAGACTTTCCCGATGACGAAGTCTTCGAGGATATGGCGCTGGAAACACCTTTCGACCTGCTCGGTCTTTTCGAGGGCCGCGGCATTTCGGAGCGTTTCACCCTGGAAACCGGCGAGATGCCGAACCGCATTCGTCTCTATCGCCGTCCGATCCTCGACTACTGGGCAGAAAACGACGAGACGCTGGGTGACATCATCACCCATGTGCTGATCCATGAGATCGGCCACCACTTCGGCCTCAGCGACGATGACATGGAACGCATCGAGGCAAGCGCCGAAGAGGCTGCTGAACGCTGACCTATTGCTCGGACAGCTTCATGTCCGGGTCATAGTCCTTGCCCTCGACCTCCTTGACGACAGCCTGGCCGCACTGCATCTGGCCGGTCGCAGCGTTGAAGGCATAGGTGGGCGAGCCGGACATTAACCAGCCCTTGTTCAGCGCCGCCGTCACCTTGTGGCAGAAGGAAGCGTCGTCGGGACCGGTCAGGAAGCGGTAGAGTTTCATCAGGCGGGCTTTCTTGCAGAAATCAGGTGCGCTTTATGAACCAGAGCCTCGGCCTGGACAAGATGCAGCCGCTCGATCATCCGCCCGTCCGCATTGATGACGTTCAGCCCCTCGGCAGCCGGATCGGCGAAGGCGGCGATGATAGCCTCAGCCTCCGCGATTTCTTCCGCGCTCGGCCCGAAATGCCGGTTGGCGGCTGTAATCTGCGCCGGATGGATCAGCATCTTGCCCGCAAAGCCCATGGCGCGGCCCTGCCCGCACTCGGCATCGAAACCTTCGCCATCCCGGAAATCGTTGAACACGCTGTCCAGCGCATCGAGCCCGTAGGCCTTGACCGCCAGAATGACCTGCATCAGCCAGGGTACAAGATAGGTCCGCCCCGGCAGCGGCAAAACACCCGTTTCCTTGCGCAGGTCGTTGAGGCCGACGACGAGGCAATCGAGCCGCGATCCCGGCGTGCGGCCGGATTCGGTGATGGCTGCGACATTCAGCACGCCGCGCGGCGTTTCGATCATCGCCCAGATGCGCAGCTCCTCCGGCACATCCGCATCGGCAAGAGGATCGCTGATATCAGTGACATCCTGCGGCTCGTCCACCTTCGGCAGCAGAACGGCATCTGGCAACAGCGCCTTGACCAGTTCCAGATCCGCCAGCCCGAAGCCGGATGACAAAGAGTTGATACGGATGATCCTTTCCTTGCCCTCGAGTGGCGGTCCCGCAAAAAACGTCTTCAGATTGTCGCGTGCTTCCGCCTTTTTTTCAGGCGCGACGGAATCCTCAAGATCGAAAATTACCGCATCGCAATCAAGGGAATGGGTCTTTCTAAGCGCCCGCACATTGATGGCGGGTACGCTCAGCACAGAGCGGCGCAGACGCAGGGAACGGAGAGGTGGTGTTCGGCTCATGGGCCATTAGTGCCAAGCTTCACAAAGCCCGGCAAGACAACAAAAAGCCATGCTTGACTTGCAGAGAGGAAAAAGAAGGACCACATTCCTTTCCTTAGAAAGGTTTCAAACCAATGCAGAACATTCGCTCCATCTTCTTCATGCTTGCCGGCGCCACCGTTTTTGTGGCTATGCTGCTCCTCACCTTCTCGGTCACGCTCGCCGTTGGCGGCATCCTGACCGTGCTTATGGTCGGCCGCGCCCTTTCGATGAAGATGAAGCCCGCTCCCGTCCGCGCCCGCGCCGATGGAAAGCGCGAGATGCGCGTCTGGAACGACGGCCGCGGCACGATCATCGATCTCTGATCACTTTTCGCTGAAAATTCTGACCGGCATTGTCGGCTCACGCTCCCCCGTAACGTCTTTGAAGCAGCCAGGCATTGACCGGCGTTTGAAAACAAATGGAGGATGAGCATGGATGCGACGGAAAACAGCCCGACCAAGATGCCGCCGGTCAAGAATGGCCTGCTGCCCTATCTGACGGTCGACGGCGCGCTAAAGGCTGCAGAATTCTATAAGAAGGCTTTCGGTGCAGAGGAAGCCTATCTCGTACCATCAGACGAAAGCGGCCGGACGATGCATGTGCATCTCTACATCAACGGCAGCTCGCTCATGCTGTCGGATGCCTATCCCGAATACGGCCATCCCTTCAAAGGCCATGAGGGCTTCGCCATTCAGCTGATTATCGACGATATCGATAGCTGGTGGGATCGCGCCGTCGCTGCCGGCGCCGAAGTCGTCATGCCGGTCGAGCTGATGTTCTGGGGCGATCGCTACGGCCAGCTTCGCGATCCGTTTGGCGTCCTCTGGGGTCTGAATGCACCGTCGAAGTAAGAAGACACACAATTGGCCGGCTGCGCGAAACGTCGCGTGGCCTCCGTCAGCGAAAGATTCTTCTTCATTTCGGCTGAAAACTGGACTAGATGCAAAAATAGAAAGTACGTTTGCTGAAATGGAGCATGGGTCATGGATAAATTCGTGAAGCTCACGGGCGTTGCAGCCCCTCTGCCGGTCGTCAACATCGACACCGACATGATCATTCCGAAGGACTATCTGAAGACCATCAAGCGCACCGGCCTCGGCAAGGGCCTTTTCGCCGAAGCCCGTTATAATGAAGACGGCTCCGAAAACCCCGATTTCGTACTGAACAAGCCGGCCTACCGCGATGCCAAGATCCTGGTTGCCGGTGACAACTTCGGCTGCGGCTCTTCGCGTGAGCACGCTCCGTGGGCGCTGCTCGATTTCGGTATCCGCTGTGTGATCTCCACCAGCTTCGCCGACATTTTCTACAACAACTGCTTCAAGAACGGCATTTTGCCGATCCAGGTCAGCCACGAAGACCTCGACAAGCTGATGGATGACGCCGAGCGCGGTTCCAACGCTGTTCTTACGGTTGACCTCGAAAACCTCGAAATCACCGGCCCGGATGGCGGCTCGATCAAGTTCGGTCTCGATGAATTCAGGCGTCACTGCCTGCTGAACGGTCTCGACGATATCGGCCTGACGATGGAAAAGAGCAAGGCGATCGACGACTTCGAAAAGAAGAATGCTGCCTCGCATCCGTGGGCCGCCTGAGCAAAATCAAAATTGCTTTCGATCAAGCCGGGCTCTCGCCCGGCTTTTTCTTTGTCCGGCGATCAGAGAAACTTCTCTTTCCAAACCCTGAGCTTTTCGAGCGACACGCCGATGCCGCCGCAGACTTCGATGAGCGGATTGTCGAAGCGTGAGAGCAGGCCGGCATGCACATCGGCGACGGCAAGCGCTGCACCGCAGGCCGGCTCGACCAGGATGCGCTGCGCATCGGCAAATTTCAGGCAGGCAGCCACGGCATCGGCATCGCTGACGAGAACGCTTTCGATCGGGTGATGCTTCGGCAGGTCGAAGACATGGGGCGCCACCTGCCGCGCCCCGAGCGACGTGGCAATCGAGGTGATGGCCGGTAGCGAAATACGCTCATTGGCCTTGAGGCTGGCATTGAAAGACGCCGCCCCTTCCGTCTCGACGGCGATAACAGGCACATCGGTAAGCCCGTTCCGCTTCAACCCCTCGACAATGCCGGCAAGCAGCCCGCCTCCGCCGACACTCGTGACCACGCAATCGAATTTTGCGCCCTTCGCGACGACCTCATCGATCAACGTGGCATGGCCATCCCACAAAAGCGGATGGTCGAAAGGATGCACATAGGTTGCCTTGCGGCTCTCGGCGAGTTCGATCGCATGCGCATTTGCCTCATCAAAGACGGACCCGTGAACCAGCACACTGGCACCCGTTGCAGCGATCGTCTTGCGCACATCAGACGCCGTCGTCTCCGGCACCACGATCGTGACCGGTACACCGAGCGCCCGCCCGGCATAAGCTGCCGCAATGCCGGCATTGCCACCGGAGGCGCAGAAGATCTCACGCGCGCCGCTTTCCACCTCGTGCTGGCATAGCCGGCCGACGCCGCGCAGCTTGAAGCTGCCGGAAGGCTGCAGTGCGTCAAGCTTCAACCAAAGCGGCTTGCCGCTGGCGCTGTAATCGGGCGCTGTCTGGATGAGGGGCGTGTCGAGATGAAGGGGTGCAAAAGACATGGAAGAATATCCGGGGAAAGAAAGGACGAGCTGTCGTTCTAGCCTGTTTGAAGGTGCGGGAGCAACCACATCAGACATCACATGACGCGGAGGCAAGCGTACCGATTCACCCCTTCTCTCGCTTGAAATGCCGATTTCCGAGGTCTAAGAAGCCGCAGCTTGTTTTTCTGCGGAGGGTTTCATGACAGTGCGCAATCTTTTCCTGCTGCCGGGCGACGGCATCGGCCCTGAAGCCATGGGTGAGGTCCGCAAGATCATCGCCTATATGAACGAGGCGATGAATGCCGGCTTCGTCACCGATGAAGGCCTCGTCGGCGGCAGCGCCTACGATGCGCATGGTGCGGCAATCTCCGAAGACGACATGAAAAAGGCACTTGCCGCTGATGCTGTACTTTTCGGCGCCGTCGGCGGCCCGAAGTGGGATAGCGTTCCCTATGAAGTGCGCCCGGAAGCCGGCCTGCTGCGCCTGCGCAAGGATCTGGAACTTTTCGCAAACCTGCGCCCGGCGATCTGCTATCCTGCACTCGCCTCCGCTTCCTCATTGAAGCCGGAACTGGTCGAAGGCCTCGACGTCCTCATCATCCGCGAGTTGACGGGCGGTGTTTACTTCGGTGAGCCGAAGGAAATCATCGATCTCGGCAATGGCCAGAAGCGCGGCATCGATACGCAGGTCTACGATACCTACGAGATCGAGCGCATCGCCGGTGTCGCCTTTGAAATGGCCCGCACCCGCAACAACCGCGTCTGCTCCATGGAAAAGCGCAATGTCATGAAATCAGGCGTGCTCTGGAACCAGGTCGTGACTGAAACGCATAAGGCGAAATATTCCGACGTACAGCTGGAGCATATGCTGGCGGATGCTGGCGGCATGCAGCTCGTGCGCCAGCCGAAGCAGTTCGACGTCATCGTCACCGACAACCTCTTCGGCGACATGCTCTCCGACGTTGCCGCCATGCTGACCGGCTCACTCGGCATGCTGCCCTCGGCCTCGCTCGGAGCACCTGACGGTAAGACCGGCAAGCGCAAGGCGCTCTATGAGCCGGTTCACGGCTCGGCACCCGATATCGCCGGCAAGGGCATCGCCAATCCGATCGCCATGATTGCCTCCTTCGCCATGTGCCTTCGCTACTCCTTCAATTTGGTCAAGGAAGCAGACAACCTGGAAAAGGCGATCGCCAACGTGCTCGACAAGGGCATCCGCACTGGCGACATCATGGCACCGGGCAGCCGCCAGGTCGGCACCGTCGAGATGGGCGACGCCATCCTTGACGAGTTCAAGACCCTTTCTGCCTGATATTTCACGTGAAACGCTTTTCAGCCCTTCGCACCTCGTGCGGAGGGCTTTTATATTGAAGCCAGCAGGTCTGGCATTTGGCGCATGGGTCGCATGTGCCACCGCTATCAACTCACCGCCTCGTCTCGTCCTCTCCTTCAGGAGTACGGATTAGGCATAACCAAAATTGATTAGAATTATCTGAGGAAGCCCGTTCTCTGTCGTAATCCTGTGCATTTTTACCGCCTATCTCATACCCAAGGGTTATACGGATAGTGGGAATGCGGGAACTTCTAGTCTCCTTGGACAGGCGCTGGCGCAGAAATGGGTGCGTCATGCCACCATTGCGGTGGCGCGCATGCCTTTTCATTACGTTGAACGCCGTTATCCTTTCCATGCTGATATTCGATGCGCCGATCGGGGCTGGCCATCTGCCTGAGCCTATTCAGCGTTTCGG
This sequence comes from Rhizobium sp. P1_E6, assembly GCF_056405875.1. Classification (NCBI taxonomy): domain Bacteria; kingdom Pseudomonadati; phylum Pseudomonadota; class Alphaproteobacteria; order Hyphomicrobiales; family Rhizobiaceae; genus Rhizobium; species Rhizobium sp. P1_E6. The sequence continues at coordinate 10,771 of NZ_JBFUBG010000061.1, forward strand.
GGAGATATTGACCGATTTCGGCGATTCCGCCTGGCTGATCCTCACCAGCGTCCTGCTCTTCTTCCACGGCAGAGCTGGCTACAAGCTTTTAAACAGCGCAAAGGCAAGAGCCCAGGCACTCTATGTGAGCTGGATCGGCGCCTTCCTGTTTACGACCGTCGTCTTTTCCGGCCTGCTCGCCAACCTGCTGAAACGCACGATCGGCCGCGCGCGCCCCGAACATTTTCAGGACCTCGGGGTGCTTTCCTTCACGCCTTTCTCCGGCCATGCAGCACTGGAGAGCTTTCCGTCAGGACATTCGACCACCGTGGGTGCCTTCTTCGCTGCCTTCGCTCTGCTCTTCCCGCGCTACCGGGTTCCCTTCATCGCCGGTGCCATCTGGCTCGGCATGACGCGCGTCATGGTCGGCGCGCACTATCCGAGCGATGTCATTGCCGGCCTCGCCTTCGGCGCCTGGTTCTCGCTGCTGACGGCAATCGTCTATGCCCGCTACGGCCTGCTTTTCAGACTTGCGCCAGATGGCTGGCCTATGTCCAAGCGGTACTTCCCGGACGCATGAGAAAAAATGGCGCATAAGAAAAACAGCGCATGAAAAACCCGGCGCCTTTCGAGCGCCGGGTCTTTGATTTCAGGATATTCGCCGCGCCTTAGTCCAGCGCATGAATATCCCGATTCTTGGTTTCCGGCAGGAACAACACGCCGATGACCAKCGTGATCGATGCGAAGACGATCGGATACCAGAGGCCGTAATAGATGTTGCCGGCGGCCGCGCTCATCGCAAAGGCCGTCGCAGGCAGCAAGCCGCCGAACCAGCCGTTGCCGATATGATAGGGCAGCGACATGCCTGTATAGCGGATGCGGGTCGGAAAGAGCTCGACCAGCAGCGCTGCGATCGGGCCGTAAACCATCGTCACGTAGAACACGAGCACGAACAGGATGGCGATCGTGCCAGCCCAATTGACACGAGCAGGATCGGCAACCATCGCGAACGAGCCGCCGCCAGGGATCGTGTAGACGGCCATGTCGGTGACGCTTTTCGCTTCATCCGCCGTCAGCAGCTTGCCGGCAACGAGTTTGTCGCCCGGCAGCGTTTCCTTCTGGCCGGCGCGTATCGCATCGGCATTGAGGGTGAGTTCCGGATTGGCCGCGATGAAAGCATCGAGCTTGGCATCGGCAACCTTGGCAGCACCGCGCTTCAGCGGATAGCCGGCATCATGAAGGGCGAGATTGATGCCCTTTTCGAAGGCAGCATTGGTCTTGGCGGCATCGGCACCGGCTGCGACGGCGTCGTAACCGGTGATCGTGTCGTCACCGACCTTCACAGTCGCCGGCTGGCCGGCAGGACCCGGCACCACGTCATAAGGCACCGAGTTCTTGGTCAGGAACGCCGTTGCGATATCGCAGGAGTTGGTGAACTTGGAGGTACCGGTCGGGTTGAACTGGAACTTGCAATCCGCCGGGTCCGCCGTCACGGTTGCCCGGATCGTCGCCTGCGCCTCATAGAGAGCTGGATTTGCCGTATAAGTCATCGCCTTGAACAGCGGGAAGTAGGTGACCGCTGCGATGAGCAGCCCCGCCATGATGATCGGCTTGCGACCGATCCTGTCCGACAGTCCGCCAAAGATGACGAAGAATGGCGTGGCGAGGAAGAGAGCAATCGCGACCATGATGTTGGCCGACTGCAGATCGACCTTCAGCACGTTCTGCAGGAAGAACAGGGCGTAGAACTGACCACCGTACCAGATGACCGCCTGGCCCATGGTAGCGCCGAAAAGCGCGATCAGCGCGATCTTGGCATTCTTCCACTGGCCGAATGCTTCCGTCAGCGGCGCCTTCGATCCCTTGCCTTCCGCCTTCATGCGCTGGAAGGCGGGCGACTCGTTCATCTTCAACCGGATCCAGACGGAGATACCGAGCAGGACGACCGAGACGAGGAACGGAATGCGCCAGCCCCAGGCAGCAAAGGCGGTCGTGCCCATGATTGACTGGACCGTGACGATGACGATTAGCGACAGGAACAGGCCGAGCGTTGCCGTCGTCTGGATCCAGGACGTGAAATAGCCGCGGCGGCCGTTGGGGGCATGTTCGGCAACGTAAGTGGCCGCACCGCCATATTCGCCGCCGAGCGCCAGGCCCTGTAGCAGGCGCAGACCGATCAGAATGATCGGAGCGGCAATGCCGATGGAGGCAGCACCCGGCAGGATGCCGACCAGGAAGGTCGAGAAGCCCATGATGAGAATGGTCACCAGGAAGGTGTATTTGCGGCCGACGAGATCGCCGAGACGGCCGAAAACCAGCGCGCCGAATGGCCGTACCAGGAAGCCGGCAGCGAAAGCGAGCAGCGTGAAGATATTACGCGTCGCTTCCGGATATTGGGTGAAATAGGTCGCGCCGATATAGGTGGCAAGCGAACCGTAAAGATAGAAGTCGTACCATTCGAAAACCGTGCCGAGCGACGAGGCGAAGATGACCTTCTTCTCCTCGCCCGTCATCGGACCGGCTTTCGCACCATCGACGCTTGCGACATTTGCCATTGTCTGTCCTCCACAGAGTGATGAGCACGGTCGCGGCCTGCTCTCCTCAAAGCATACCCCTGGCCACGACACGCCTGACGAGAGTTTGACAGAAAAGAAGTGCCAGAAAGAGGGATGCTTTGGGATTATGACTTTAGTCTAATTTTTGTGCATGATTGCCGCAGGCATGGCTCTTGCCGTGGCTGAGCACGCCCGGCACGCCGCAATCGTCACCCCCGCAAAGCCTGGGCCGGGGACTGTCGGTAAGCGAGCACCGCCGGCAAGGCGGCGAGGACAGCAGCGAAGGCGAGAAGGATCATCGCGAGCGTCCCGTCTTGGCGCGCAAAGCCGACGGGCAGGTTGACGCCGCTGCTCTGCGAGAAGAAGCCGGAAAGAATGAGCGCCGCGCCATAGCCAAGTGTAAAGCCGAGCCCAATTCCAACAGCGACGAGGACAAAGAATTCCACCCAGACAATGCCGAAGATCGAGCCTCGGGGAGCGCCGAAGGCGCGTAGCGCGCCAATCTGCCGCCGGCGCTGGCCGATATGGATGACGGTCACGAGGATCAGCGAGGCGGCAACAAGCACCTGCGCACCGGAGGCGACGGCAACGAGAATCTGCTTGGCATCGCCGAGCGTCGCATAAAGATTGGTCAACACCTCGCCGGGAAAGACGGCAATCGTCGTGCCGTTGCGATAGTCCTGCCGCAGCTTGTAGGCATCGGCAATCGTCTTCGGCTTGACGAGGATGGCCGGAAGACCGGGCGTTTCCGCGGTCCAGCTCTCGTTCAGGCCGGCATGGGGATCAGGCTCCGCATGATGGTCGGCATCTTCATGGGCGACTTCTGCAGCGCCGGCTTCACCAGCCTCCCCATGATGACCCGCCTCCGCCGCGTGGTCATGGTCATGCTCTTCGCCCGCTTCCAGTCCATGGATATGCCAGACGGCCTGGATTGGAACGAGGATAGCGCGGTCCCAGGCCGTGCCTGTCGGCTGCAGGCGCCCGGTCACGTGATAGGCGAGCTCCGTATGGGTATGGCCGCCGGTTTCGATCGTGCCGTGCATCGGCTTGATCTCGCCGCCGATCGCAAGGTCGACGTTCGATCCGATGACAGCCTCGCCCTCGCCGGCGAAAACCTGGCCTTCGGAAAAGCCGCCGGAAATCGTGTCCGCCAACGCCCTCGTCGTGCCGACGATTGGATAACCCGAAAAGGAATCGCCGAAGCCGACGGGGGCAGCCCATTCGACGCGCGGATCGGCGGCAAGCCTGGCCAGAACGTCCCCGGACATCAGCGGCAACGCGGACGGTTGCAGGAAGACGGATGAGAGCACGAGCTGGGTTTCGCTGCCGCCTGCGCCGATAACGAGATCGAACTTGTCGGCCGCCCGCGCACTGCCGAGGCGCAGGGCTCGTTCCTGCAGGATAACGGAAACGCCGAGCGCCGTCGCAAGCGCCACCAGCAGCACGACAACAAGGGAACCAGCCCACAAGCGGCGCAGATCGGCGAGGATGAAGCGGATCACGCAGCCACTCCCTTGATGTCGGAATCGTCAATGATACGGCCGGAGCGGAACGTCAGGCGGCGATCGAGACGACTGGCAAGGCGGGGATCATGCGACACGACGATCAGAGTACTGCCTTCGGCCACCGCAAGATCGAGCAGCAGATCGCCGACGGAATCGCCGCTTTCCGCATCGAGGCTGGCGGTTGGCTCGTCGGCAACGATGACCCCGGGCTTGCGCAGGAGCGCCCGGGCAATCGCCACGCGCTGCATTTCGCCGCGCGACATGGTCTCGATTTTCTGCCCTGCGCGCTCAAGGCCGACGATGCCAAGGAGATCGTGAGCGCGCTCGATCGCCGCTGACGTCGCGGCACGCGCAAGACGCGCAGGCAACAACACGTTTTCGACAGCCGATAGGCCGGGGAAAAGGTGAAACTCCTGCATGACCAATCCGATATTGGCAGCCCTGAAGCGGTCGCGGCGACTTTCGGAGAGCCCGGCAATGTTCTCGCCGTTCCAGCGGATGCGGCCTTCGCGGACCCGCTCCAGTCCGGTGACGACATTGACGAAGGTACTTTTGCCGGAGCCCGAGGCGCCGGTAACTACGACACGGCTACCCGCAGCAATCGACAGATTATCAATGGCGAGCGCCGGCGCCGAAAGGCCGGGAAACACCATGGCCAGATGTTCGATCTCAAGAGCCAGCATCGATGCTCAGACGCTGGAATATTCGGCCTGGCGAATACGCAGCAGGCTGACAAAGCCGGTCTCAGGATCCTGCCAGGACCCATATTCCAGTGTACCACGCACCTCGATCGTCTGGCTTGGCTGCACGAAAGTCTGCTTCTCGCCTAGATAAACGACGACGATATTGTCTGGCCAGTCCGCATCCGACGAACAGAACGGGCAGAGCGACATCGGCACTTCGGTCAGCACGAAGAATTGCGCCTCGGCCTTCAGTGGCGGGGCCATGAAGCCCTTCATGCTGATGTCTTTACCGGCAAGCGTTTTCACCTTGTCAGAGAATTCGAGCCCGAGCACGCCGAACTTACCGTAGAGCTCGTCGAAAGTGAGCGAAGGATCGGCAGCGCGAGCAAGGAAGGCGGTGAAGGGGAGCGCGACGGCAGCACCGATCAGCTGGCGTCTGCTGAGTTGCAGCGAAGAGAATTTTTCCACGGCGATCTCCAGGAGCCAAATCCCGGCCGCCAAGCGGCCGGGATCATGATCGATGAAAGAGGCAAGGCCGGCAAGCGGCCATGCCGGATCGGCTTGGGGATCAATTCGTCTGCTTGACGCCGAGAGCGAAGGTGTCTGCCAGCACACGGTAGACATCGCTCTGTTCCAAGTAGCCATGGAAGCCTTCTGCACCCGGGCCGGCCGACTGCAAAACGACGTCGTCAACTGCATGAACGCCGCTGTCGCCGCTTTTCGGGATATTGCCCTGAACGAAGACGGCGCCGRGAACATCCTTGTACTGTTCGTTGGCGACGTATTCCTTCTTTTCGTTCTGGATAGCCGGAACGAACGGGCCTTCGAGTTTCGGACGGAAGGTCTCGTAGTGGTCAGGTCCGTTGTTGGCGCTCAGGAACAGGCGACGGCTGACGTCGATCTTATCGGGATAACCGTCGCCATTTTCGTCCTTGTAGTTCGGGAAGCCGGCTTCGGCATAGGTCCCGACCTTTTCGCGCATTTCCGTGCCTGGCTTTTCATCATCGACGGTGCCGATGATGGAAACGCCGTGCGTATGGTCACCGGTGACGACGATCAGCGTGTCCGGGTGGGCCTTCTGGAATTCGCGGGCAACACCGATGGCCTTGTCGAATTCGATGGTTTCGACGACGGCACGATCCCAATCGAGCGGATGGGACATCTTGTCGATCGAGGAACCTTCGACCATCAGGAAGAAGCCTTCCGGATTCTTGGACAGGCGGTCGAGCGCGACCTTGGTCATGTCGACGAGGCCCGGCTGGTTCGGGAACTTTTCGACCGTGCCCTTTTTCAGGAATTCGCGATCGAGCGTCACATCCATGTTGCCGGTGTGGAACAGACCGAGCAGATTGCCTTCAGCAGATGCATTGGCTGCAAGCTCGTTCTTGTCGGTCGCAAGCTTGTAGCCGGCATCCTGGAACAGCTTGATGTAATCCTGATTGTCCTTGCGCTTGGAGCCGGCAACCTCTTTGCCGAGGAAATAGGCCGAGCCGCCGCCAAGGAGGACTTCCGGTTTGACGTCGAGCAGCATGCCGACGACATCCGCCTTGTCATTACGGTTGCGGGTATGGGCAACGACGGCAGCCGGCGTCGCGTCTTCGACCTCGGCCGTTACAACGATGCCGATCGACTTCTTGGTCAGGCGGCGGACGGCTTCTGCGAAGGTTTCAACGCGCGGATCATCGAGCGAGGAGGGCGTGCGATCTGCGTAAACGCCGATAGCGTTGACGGCCGTCTTATGGCCCGTCATGTAAGCCGACATGGTGTTGGCCGAGTCCGTATCGACTGCATTCGTCGCCGACGTTCCGATGAACGCCATGCGATCGAGATCGTCCATGTTCAGGCGGCCATTCGCTTTACCTTCCGTCATGCCTTTGGACATGATGCGGGCAGCGGTGCGGTGCGCAACGGAAAGACCGTCGCCGAGCAGGAAGATGATGTTTTTTGCCTTCGGCTGGGCAGCGGTGTCGTAGACGTTCCAGGTAACGGACTTCGTCTCGTCGCCGGCGACGATTTCGACCTTGTAGGCGCCCGGAGCGGAAATCTTCAGGTCGCGCAGCAGGAGCGCGGAACCAAGAGCCTTGTCTTCCTTGCCCTTTTCCAGCTCGACGAACTGTGCCTCGCCGCCGAGGACAGTCTTGTAGTCCTGGCCGTTGACCGTAATTTTCACGTCTTCCGGCTTGACCTGCTTGCTGAGCTCGACCTTGAAGTCGAACGGTGAACCGGCGAGAATCGTAGCACGATCAAGCGGATAGATCGAAGTTGCCTGAGCAGCGCCGGCAAGAATCGTGGTAGCCGCGAAAGCGGCGAGAAGCATACGCATGGAAAAACCCCCGTTTTTCGTTGCAGTCATTACAACGGGGCCGGGATACCCTCCGGCAATGACAGAGGCATGACAAAACGCCGCAGGATTGCGATGCCCTCCCCTGCTCCAGCCGCACGCGCAAAAACCTTGACTCCTGTGGAAAACCTTTTATGAGCAACAGCGGAAAAGGAATATCCATGGTTCGCCACGAGCACGCCATCGCTGAGCGCAATGACCTGGCAGAAAATGCCGTGCTGGATTTTGCCGTTCCGGTTTCTTCCAAAACCAAGGCCAAAACGACGACGAAAACCGTCTGACGTCTCTGGCCTGCCGCTCTCTCCCCGGCCCGGCTGGGGACAGGAAGCTGCGATGATGTCGCGCTTTCCCCTCACCGGACAAGAGGAGAGAAGAGAAAGAGAGCTTGAGAAATGGGTTTCAAAGTTGCAGTTGCGGGAGCGACCGGAAATGTCGGGCGGGAAATGCTCAACATTCTCTCCGAGCGCGGTTTCCCTGCCGATGAAGTCGTAGCACTCGCCTCCGCCCGCTCCCAGGGTACGGAGGTTTCCTACGGCGACCGGACGCTGAAGGTCTCCAACCTGGAGAACTACGATTTCTCCGACACCGATATCTGCCTGATGTCGGCTGGCGGCGAAGTTTCCAAGCGCGTTTCTCCGAAGATCGGCCAGCAGGGCTGCGTCGTCATCGACAATTCCTCGGCCTGGCGCTACGACGCCGACGTGCCGCTGATCGTCCCGGAGGTAAATCCGGACGCGATCACGCTCTTCTCCAAGCGCAACATCATCGCCAACCCGAATTGCTCGACCGCCCAGCTCGTCGTCGCGCTGAAGCCGCTGCACGACTTCGCCAAGATCAAGCGTGTGGTTGTTTCTACCTATCAGTCGGTTTCTGGCGCCGGCAAGGATGGCATGGACGAACTCTTCAACCAGACGCGCGCCGTCTTCGTTGCCGATCCGATCGAGAACAAGAAGTTCACCAAGCGCATCGCCTTCAACGTCATCCCTCACATCGACACCTTCATGGAAGACGGCTACACGAAGGAAGAGTGGAAGGTTCTGGCTGAAACGAAGAAGATGCTGGACCCGAAGATCAAGGTGACCTGCACCGCCGTGCGCGTTCCTGTTTTCATCGGCCACTCGGAATCGGTCAACATCGAATTCGAAAACGAGATCACGGCCGACCAGGCCCGCGATATCCTGCGCGATGCGCCGGGTTGCCTAGTTATCGACAAGCACGAGGATGGCGGCTACATCACGCCGTACGAATCCGCTGGCGAGGACGCAACCTTCATCTCGCGCATCCGCGAAGATGCGACCGTCGAAAACGGCCTCAACATCTGGGTAGTCTCCGACAACCTGCGCAAGGGTGCGGCTCTCAACGCCATCCAGATCGCCGAACTGCTCGTCAATCGTGGCCTCATTAAGCCGCGCAAGCAGGCGGCCTGATACCATTTGTAAACCATAATATGCTAAAGCCCTGCTCGACGGGTGGGGCTTTTTCGGGCATATGCGGCCGTATAAGCGTTCGCTAAAAGGTGATCGTGACAAAATCGCGGGTGGCTGACATTCTTTTGCTCGGCTTCAAGCTATGCAGATCGAGAGCGGGGTTTCTCAATGCGCATGACAAAGTTGTTTCTGGTGGCCGCCGTGGCTATGGGCGTCCTCCATGCTGTACCGGCGTTTGCGCAGGGCGCGCAATGCGGCAATACCAGTGCCGGTTTCGATGCCTGGGTCGCCGACTTCAAGCAGACGGCTGCGGCCAATGGCGTCAGCCAGTCGGTCCTGAGCCGTGCCTTCGCCAATGTCAGCTATAACAAGCCGACGATCGCCGCCGACCGGGGCCAGAAGAGCTTCAAGCTGTCCTTCGACGCTTTCATGAAGAAGCGTGGCGGTGCCGCGGTCATCTCCCGCGGCCGTTCGATGAAAGCCGCCAACCAGGCTCTCTTCGCTTCGATCGAGCGCCGCTTCGGTGTTCCGGCCGGTCCGCTGATCGCCATCTGGGGCATGGAGACCGGCTTCGGCAGCTATATGGGCAACCAGCATACGATGTCCGCCGTCTCCACCCTCGCCTATGACTGCCGCCGCTCGGAATATTTCACTGACCAGCTCTATGCCGCTCTGCAGCTCGTTTCGGAAGGCTATCTCAGCCCGCAAGCTCGAGGCGCTGCCCACGGCGAAATCGGCCAGACGCAATTCCTGCCGCGCAACGTCGTAAGCTTCGGCGCCGACGGTGACGGTGACGGCCGCGTGGATATGGTCGGCTCCCGCGCTGATGCGCTTGCCTCGACCGCCAATTTCCTCAGGGGCCATGGCTGGCGTGCCGGCGCCGGTTATCAGCCGGGCGAGCCGAATTTCGTCGCCATCCAGGGCTGGAATGCCGCGACGGTCTATCAGCAGGCAATCGCCTATATCGGCGAGCAGATCGACGGTAACTGAAGAGACGTCCAATAGGAAAATGATACGAGCGCCGCATGTGAATGCGGCGTTTTTCATATGCGGAAATCGTGGGTTCCGCCGGCAGCCTTGCGCCGCTCTTCCTGCGGTGCCGCGGCAGGAACAATAGGCCCTGCAACAACGCAATTGCGTCCCGAGGCCTTGGCCGCATAGAGCGCCAGGTCGGCGCGCTTCACCAGATCATCGAAATTGCGATTGCTCGCGGCATTTGCGCGCCCCGCGCAGCCGAAGCTCGCCGTAACCCGCAGAAGCTCGCCGCTCGGCAGCGCGATGTCAGCAACCTCGATGGCCAGTCGGACACGTTCCGCAACGATGACCGCATCTTCGGGTGTCGAATCCGGCAACAGCGCCATGAACTCCTCGCCGCCGTGACGCACCAGGAGATCGAAAGAACGGAAGCTCTCCCGTGCAATGCCGGCTACGTGCTTCAGCACGATATCGCCGGCGTCATGGCCATGGATGTCGTTGATCTTCTTGAAGTGATCGAGATCGAACAAGACGACGGAAATCCAGCGTGATCCATACTCGGCCTGCATCAGAAGCCCTGAAGCCGCAGCCTCGAAGCCACGGCGATTGTAGAGGCCCGTCAGGAGATCGGTCTGGGCGGCATTGCGCAACTCGTTCACGAGCAGTTCACGCTCTTCGGTGACACGGGCGACGAGACGGATGCCCCGAACCGCGAGCACCGCAATAAGGGCAACGAGCAGCACCAGTCCGGATGACAGCGCGAGCACGATCGTCATGTGAATGTGCGAGCGCATCGACAACTGCTGCCCCGTCACATGAATATCATCGGTGACGGAGGCGATTTTCTGTCGCAGGAAATCCAGCCGTTCGTTCTGGATACCAATCCATTTGTCTCGGATCGCTTTGTTCGGCCGTAGCGCACCGGAAACCATGGCCTTTGTGAAAGTATCGGCCCAGACCTCGTCGGGTTGAGCCCTATAAGCAAGAATCTCCCGTACGACAGGCGAGGAAGAATGAAAACGCAAGCGATCCATGCCGTTGCCGAGCATCATTTCGCCTTGAACGAGTTGCTCGTGCGACATGGCGGAAAAGTCGGTTCGGTCGAAATAACGCTGGCCCAGGTTGCCGATCAGCCGCTCGCCGTAATAGGTCAGCAGGATACTCATCAACTCGCTGGATTTGCGCATCAATACCGGATCATGGATTCTCGACGAAAGCGACTCGACGAGACCAAGTTGCTTCAATCCGGCCTGACCATAGATATGAACGGGGTTGCCACCTTTGCGGTAATAACCTCGATCGACCGCCGAACGCGTTGCAACGATACGGCTATAAGCAAGGCGGAGATCGGAAAGCTGTGACTGCAGACCGAGATCGAGCGTTTCAACGGGCGGGAGGCTGGCGTTGAAACGCGCGCGTTCGCTGTCGAGCGAGCTGCGTCTTTCCATCATGGCCGCCCTGGTCATCTCATTGGGATTGTTGACGTAGATTCGCGTCGCCACGAGCTCTGCCAGGATCTCGTTGGCGGCAATCGATCCTCCACGGGCAAGAAMATCGGCAAAGAGATGGTCAGTTTCGAGCGCGCGGTACTGCATGAGCGAGGAGCGGATTAGCACCACCCCCTCGGCAATCATGAAGACAAACGGCAGCAGGATAGCGACCAGCACTGCCCTACTCGTATTTTTGAATTTCACCACTTCGAAATTCATGACCAATCCGCGCGCGTATACACCCCGCCAGCGAGCTTATTGGAATATCTTAAAAAACTGATAAAGCGGTCTATCCCTAGATTTCGGGACGGACAAAATCGAGTGTCTCAGAATCCATCACCCAGAGCTCACCTGTCGAGATATCGAACCAGGCACCGTGAAGCGCCAGTTTGCCCTCTTCCTCGAGAACCTTGATTTCGGGGAAACTCCTGAGATTGTTGATCGAGTTACGGATCGAAACCCGCTCCAGCGCAGTCTGCCGTTCGCCCTGCGTCATCACGTCATTGCTGCCGATCTGTTCGGCGGCGGGACGAACGAGCGACATCCAACGGCCGATGAAATCGCCCTGCGACAAAGGCTCGGCGTCCGGATCGAGTGCGGCGCGGATGCCGCCACAGCGGCCGTGGCCCATGACGACGATATTCTGGACCTTCAGAGCCTGAACCGCAAATTCGAGCGCCGCCGACGTCGAATGGAAGTGACCATCCGGCTCATAGGGTGGCACCAAGTTGGCGACATTGCGGATCACGAAGAGTTCACCTGGTCCAGCATCAAAGATCAGTTCGGGAGCCGCGCGAGAGTCCGAACAGGCAATCATGAGCGTTGTCGGGTTCTGCCCATTTTCCGCAAGCTGCCGATACCGATCGCGGGCATCGGCATAGCGCCCGTTCATGAAGTTGCGATAACCGTCCAGAAGGGAGTTGGGAAAGCTCATCATACCCTTGGATTACAGCGCGGCGAACCCAAGATCAACTGCTGCACTGCAAAAGCGTGAAGCCTATTTCTTCCGTCGCTGGGCCGGGTGGACAAGGTGACGCATCTGCACCATCGCCATAGGTGTCGAAAGGCTGGAGGCATCGCTTGCCAGCATCAATTCGTTGCTACCGCGCTTGACGGCGCGTGCCAGCACTTCGAACACACTTGCCGTCGCAAGCTGCAGCGCCTTTTCATCCTCCATGCCCGATAGCAGGCGGGACAGGAAAAGGGCAGCGAGCAGGTCGCCGAGCCCGTTCGGCGGGTTCTCGACGACACGATGTTCGGCAAGCAAGGCATGCTTTCCGGAGAGATAGAGATTGCCGGTACCGCCCGCCATCATCGGCACCGCGGATGTAACCAGCATGCGTGAGGGACCGAGCGCAAGTGCGGCTTCCATGACCGCGCTGTTGTCATCGAGCGCGGCGCCCGAAAGCCAGGCAAGTTCGTAGCGGTTCGGCGTTGCGAGCGAGGCGATCGGTATCAGGTGGTCACGGATCGCCTCGGCTGTCGCTTCCGGCACGTAGAGGCCGCCGAGATCACCCATGACTGGATCGCAGACATAGAGCAGTTCCGGGTTATTTTCGCGCAGGGATGCAACGAGTTTCGCGACGGAGCGGGCCTGGGCAGCGTTGCCAAAATAACCCGACAAGACAGCCTTGACCTCGCCGATCCACGGCGCACGGATGAGATCGTCGATCGCCGCATCGAAATCGGCCTCTGCGAAGGTGAGGCGTGTCGAACGGCCGTGACCGGGATGCCAAGGCAACACGATCGTCGGCAGCGCCCAGACCTGGTGGCCGAGCGTTTCCAGCGCGAAGACCGCGGCGCGGTTTCCAACCGACCCCCGCACGACATGGCTGGAGATGACGATGACTGCGCCTGATGCGTTTTCCGACATGGCATCCGATTCCGAATTTCGACCGCCGTTGATGATCTTTTTGACGAGGCGCTGTCAACCATTCTTCATGCGAGCGTGGAAATGTGCAGCGGGTCGGAAAAGCCAGATAAGGACGCTTTGCAGTCCATCGGCACAAAACGACCCGAAAACTTTCGAAATCTCTCATCAGCACCGTCAAAAAAGAACGAAAACTACTTTTCGAAGCCCTCTTTTAAGGATTCTTTCGAAGAGCCTTCTGCTAACTTGCCCACATCAAAACAAATCGGGGGGATGATCCATGGCCGCCAGAAACAATCCGAAACGGGAAAAGCAGATCGAGAGCGCGCGCAAGATCGCCGCCGCGACCGGCGAGCCCCATCTCGATCCCGAATTCCTCTTTGGCCGCGCAAGCGGCGACGACCTCGACCTCTACACACCGGAAATGCTTGCGCTTTCCGCCGTGCACTCGGCAGCCGAGCTCACCGCCTGGAACGGCAAAACGCCGCGTGTCAGTATCGACACGGTCGCCGACGTCACCCCCGATGGCGTCGCAATCTCCATCCTTTCGGTGACCGATCACAACAAGCCCTTCCTCTACGAATCCGTCATGGGCGAGGTGACCAGCAGCTACCGCGACATCTACATGGCAGTTCATCCGATCCTGATCCTGGAAGAAGACAAGGCCCCGGAACTCTATTCCGCCGATGTGCCGAGCGATCCGGCAAAGCGGGTGAGCCATATCCAGCTTCACATTTCGCCGCTCAGCCCCTCCCAGGCCGGCGACCTGATCAAGCGGATCAAGGCAGTGCTCGAGCAGGTAGAGCTTGCCGTTTCCGACTGGAAGCCGATGCTTGCCCGCGTCGATGAGGTGATTTCAGAGCTTTCGAATTACAGTGCCAGCCGCAAGAAAGCCGACCGCGACGAGGCGATCGCCTTCCTGACCTGGCTGCACGACGAGAACTTCACCTTCCTGGGCATGCGCGACTACGTCTATTCCGGCAAGGGTCCCGATTCCAAGGTCGAACGCGACAAGGGAACAGGCCTCGGCATACTCTCCAACCCCGAGGTTCTTGTTCTGCGCACCGGCAAGGACGCCGTGACGACGACACCCGAAATTCTCGCCTTCCTCGATGGTCCCGATTTCCTGATCGTCACCAAAGCCAACGTGAAATCCACGGTCCATCGCCGCGCCTACATGGATTATGTCGGCGTCAAACGCTTCGACGCACAGGGCAACGTAACGGGGGAACTCCGCATCGTCGGCCTGTTCACCTCGACTGCTTACACTTCCTCTGCCAGCGAAATTCCGTTGCTGCGGTCCAAGATCGAAAAGGTGAAGGAGCATTTCGGCTTCGACCCGATGAGCCACTCGGGCCGCATGCTCGACAACACCCTGGAATCCTATCCGCGTGACGATCTCTTTCAGATCGATACGCCGCTGCTCGCGACCTTTGCAGAGCAGATCAATGACCTCGCCGATCGCCCGCGCGTGCGGGTGCTGCCGCGCATCGACCATTTCGACCGTTTCGTCTCGGTCATCATCTTCGTACCGCGCGAGGAATATGACTCGATCGTGCGTGAACGCATCGGTGCCTATCTGAAAACCGTCTATGATGGCCGTGTTTCCGCCTATTATCCGGCCTTCCCGGAAGGCGGTGTGGCGCGCGTGCATTTCATCATCGGCCGCTCGGGCGGTAAGACGCCGCGCATCCATCAGGCCAAGCTCGAGGAGACGATCCGCCAGATCACCGCGCGCTGGGACAGCCGCTTCGAGATACTCGCCGGCCCCAAGGCGCCGAAGCTCGGCGTCAGCAACGCTTTCCAGGAAGCCTTCACGCCGGATGAAGCGGTCGGCGATCTGCCCGACATCGCCGCATGCGCCGCCGGCGAGCCGATCCGCATCGAATTCTACTATCGCCAGGACGACGAACGCGGCCGTATCCTGTCGCTGAAGATCTTCCATAGCGGCGAGCAGCTGCCGCTGTCGCGCCGCGTGCCTCTACTCGAAAACCTCGGCTTCAACGTCCTTAGCGAACGGACCTTCGATATCGAAATTCCGGCCACCGACAGCGCCATCAACATCGTCGTGCTGCACGACATGGAACTCGAGGCTCGCAGCGGTGCGGACATTGACCTCGCACGTTTTGGCGCACCGCTCGAAGAAGCCTTCGTCGCAGCCTTCAGCGACACGATCGACAATGACAGCTTCAACCGGCTGATCCTGTCGGCCGCTCTCTCGGCCCGCGAGGTTAGTGTGCTGCGCGCCTATGCGCGCTATCTGCGCCAGGCCGGCATCGCCTATTCGCAGGATTATATCGCAACCACCCTCGACAAATATCCTGTTATCGCCGCTTCTATCTTCCGCCTGTTCYACGACACCCTCGATACGAAGCTGTCGGAAAAGGCGCGTATCAAAAAGCTCGCCGAACTGCATCGGGCAATCGAAGCCGAGCTTGCCGACGTGCCGAGCCTGGATGACGACCGTATCCTGCGCCGCTATGTCAATATCGTCGATGCAACGCTGCGCACCAATTATTTCCAGCGCAATGCCGATGGGACACCGAAGGCGATGCTCGCCTTCAAGCTTGACCCGCACTTGGTGGATGGCCTGCCGGAACCGAAGCCCTTCCGCGAAATCTTCGTCTACGGCGTGGAAGTAGAAGGGGTGCACCTGCGCTTCGGCCGCGTCGCCCGTGGCGGCCTGCGCTGGTCGGACCGCGCCGAGGACTACCGCACCGAAGTTCTGGGTCTCGTGAAGGCGCAGCAGGTCAAGAACGCCGTAATCGTGCCCGTCGGCGCAAAAGGTGGTTTCTATCCCAAGAAACTCCCGGTCGGTGGCAGCCGCGATGAGATCTTCAATGCAGGCAGGGAAGCCTACAAGACCTATATCCGTACGCTGCTTTCCATCACTGACAACATTTCCGGCGCCGATATCCTCCCGCCTGATAATACGGTGCGTCTCGATGGCGATGACCCCTATTTCGTCGTCGCTGCCGACAAGGGTACGGCAACCTTTTCCGACACTGCCAATGCCCTTGCTCAGGAAGCGGGCTTCTGGCTGGACGACGCCTTCGCTTCGGGTGGTTCGGCCGGTTACGACCACAAGAAAATGGGCATCACTGCCCGTGGCGCCTGGGAAACGGTGAAGCGCCACTTCCGCGAAGTGGACATCGACATCCAGACCACGCCTTTTACCGTTTCCGGTGTTGGCGACATGTCGGGTGACGTTTTCGGCAACGGCATGCTGCTCTCGCCGAAGATCAGGCTGATCGCCGCTTTCGATCATCGCGACATCGTCATCGACCCCGACCCGGATATGGAAAAGACGCTTCGTGAGCGCCAGCGCCTCTTCAATCTTCCGCGCTCGAGCTGGCAGGACTTTGACAAGTCCGTGCTCTCGAAAGGCGCCATGATCATCTCGCGCTCGGCAAAGTCGGTTACGCTGACGTCGGAGGCTGTAGCGGCAATCGGCATCGACAAGGCGGTCGCCACGCCCTTCGAGATCATGACGGCGATCCTGAAGAGCCCGGTCGACCTGCTCTGGTTTGGCGGCATCGGCACTTACGTAAAGGCCGCGTCGGAAACCGATGCGGAAGTGGGTGACCGCGCCAACGATCCGATCCGCATTACGGCCGACGAAGTGCGCGCCAAGGTAATCGGCGAAGGCGCCAATCTGGGCGTCACGCAGAAGGGCCGCATTGCCTATGGCCTGAAGGGCGGACGCAGCAATTCCGATGCTATCGACAACTCCGCCGGCGTCAACACGTCGGACGTCGAGGTCAATATCAAGATCGCGCTGGCAAACGCCATGCATGAACAGCGTCTCAGCCGGGCAAAGCGCGACCAGCTTCTCGGCAGCATGACCGATGAAGTGGCCGGCCTCGTGCTGCGCAACAACTACCTGCAGTCCCTGGCGATCTCGCTGACATCCCGCAAGGGAAMGGCAAACGGCCTGGAACTCGGCCGTTTCATGAGCGTGCTGGAAGCGGCCGGACAACTGAACCGCAAGGTCGAGACGCTTCCTGACGACGCCTCGTTGTCCGAACGTTACACGGCCGGACGGCCGCTGACGCGCCCCGAGATCGGCGTGCTGCTCTCCTATGCCAAGATCGTGCTCTTCGACGCGCTGATCGCCAGTGAATTGCCTGATGACCCTTATTTCGTCAGCACGCTCTTCAACTACTTCCCGGCCAAGATGCAGAAGTCGAACGCATCCGACATCGACACTCACCGGCTGAAGCGGGAAATCGTCGCGACTGTCCTCGCAAATGAGGCGATCAACCGCGGCGGGCCGGGCTTTGCCGTGAGCATGATTGATGCCACAGCGGCCTCTGCCTCTGAGGTCGTCCGCGCTGCTATCGTCGCCCGTGACGGCTTTGATCTCAACCGGCTATGGGCCGAAACCGACGCCTTGGACAACAAGGTTTCCGGCGAGGTCCAGAACCGGACTTACGAGGAAATCACCAATAGCTTCACCGTGCTGACGCGTCTGCTGCTGAAGACCGGCATGACCCGAGACGGTATGGCTGAAATCATTAGCCGGCTGCAGGCTGCCCTGAAAAAGCTCAAACCGGCCTTTGCGGAGCAAGCGGCAGCCGAAGTCTCAGCGCGCCAGCAGGAGTACCAACAGGCAGGCCTGCCGGAAAAACTGGCTGCAGAAATTGCAGCCCTGCCGACCCTCGCGCTCGTGCCGGAAATAATGCAGATCGCTGAACGGACCGGCGAGGCGCTACCGCGTGCAGCCGAAAACTACTTTGCCGTCACCCGGACCTTCCGCGTCGGCCGGCTGCTTGCTGCGGGCAACCGCATCATTACGTCGGACCACTATGAAAACCTCGCGCTTGCCCGCAGCATCGACCAGATCGCCAGCGCCCGTCGCGATATCGTGATCTCTGCGCTTTCCGATCACGGCAAGGAAAAGCAGCCAGTGCAGGCCTGGCATGCGCAGGACAGGGTGCGCATCAACCGCATCGTCGAGGAGCTTGCGAGCCTCAGTGATGGCGCCGATCCGAATCTTGCACGCATCACTGTTGCCGCAGGCATCCTGACCGATCTTGCGCGCGACCGGGCGAGATGAGACAGTCCGCCCCAAAAAGGAGCGGACGCTTGAATCGCATTGACTGGACAGGAACGCAGCCGCCGAAAGCCACGGAGAAGGGCATATGGGGCTGGATGCTCTTCGATTGGGCGGCCCAGCCTTTCTTCACCGTGGTGACTACCTTCATTTTCGGTCCCTACTTCGTCTCGCGGCTGACGACCGATCCGGTCGCCGCCCAGACGATGTGGAGCAATATGGCGACGATCTCCTCTGTTATCATCGCCATCCTGTCTCCGGTATTGGGCTCCATTGCCGACCAGTCCGGCGCACGCAAACCCTGGATCGCCTTCTTCGCCGTCATCAAGATCGTGAGCCTCTGCTGCCTCTGGTTTGCGGCGCCCGGTTCACCGATCATATATCCCGTCATCTTCATGATCCTCGCCTCGATTTCGGCGGAGTTTTCGATCGTCTTCAACGATTCCATGATGCCCCGCCTTGTCAGCAAGGATGAGGTGGGCAGGCTTTCCAACACCGCCTGGGGTCTCGGCTATCTCGGCGGCATGATTGTGCTGATCGCTGTCGTGGCACTGCTGGCCGGCAGCCTTGAAGGCGGCAAGACCATTCTGGGTCTCGATCCTCTCTTCGGTCTCGATCCTCACACTGGCGAAGACGCACGCATCACCGGGCCGATCTCAGCCGTCTGGTATCTGATCTTCATCCTGCCGATGTTTTTCTTCACGCCGGATGCCCGCAAAGGCCTGCCTTTCGGCTTCGCCGTGCGCTTCGGCGTCAAGGAATTGCGCAATACGCTCGGTGAGCTGAAGACACGCCGCAGTATCCGGACTTTCCTCATCGCCCGAATGATCTATCAGGATGGCGTCAACGGCCTGCTGATCCTCGGCGGCGCCTTCGCGGCAGGCATGTTCGGCTGGGCGACGATCGAGATCGGCATCTACGGCATCGTCCTCAACATCGTCGCGATCCTCGGCTGCCTGATTGCGGGTCGCATCGACAAGAGCATCGGCTCGAAGACGACCGTCATCATCAGCCTCACTATGCTGTTGCTGGCCACGATCGGCATCATCTCCACCGGCCCCGGCTACACCTTCTTCGGATTGATGCCGCTTTCAGCTGCCGATAGTGGCGGGCTATTCGGCACGGCTGCGGAAAAGGCCTACATCCTCTACGGCCTGCTGATCGGCCTTGCCTTTGGACCGGTGCAGGCCTCGTCGCGCTCCTATCTGGCCCGCAGCGTCAGCATCGAGGAAGCCGGCCGCTATTTCGGCATCTATGCTCTCTCCGGCCGCGCCACAAGCTTCATGGCGACGCTGCTGTTTTCGATCGTGACTTATTTGACCGGATCAGCGCATCTCGGCATGTCGACGCTGATCCTGTTCCTGGCCGGCGGCCTGGTGCTGCTGGTCCGGACACCTTATCCGGCGGACCGCGCCTAGGGGATTCCCCGGCCGCGAGGCCGGGGTGTATCAGCTACTTCGCTTCAGTGGCGGAAATGGCGCATGCCGGTAAAGACCATCGCGACATTGTGTTCGTTTGCTGCATCGATGACTTCCTGGTCGCGCATCGAGCCGCCCGGCTGGATTACGGCGGTGGCGCCGGCGGCAATCATCGACAGCAGGCCATCAGCGAAAGGCAGGAAAGCCTCGGAGGCGACGGCCGAACCATGCGTCATCGGAACGGCGAGGCCGAGCGCCTTGGCCGCTTCCTCAGCTTTGAGCGCCGCGATGCGGGCGGAATCGACGCGGCTCATCTGACCGGCGCCGATACCTGCCGTCTGGCCGCCCTTGGCATAGACCACGGCATTCGACTTCACATGCTTGCCGACCTTGAAGGCGAACTTCATGTCTTCGAGCTCCTGGGCAGTCGGGGCACGTTTGGTGACGATTTTCAGTTCCAGATCCTCGACCATGCCGTTGTCGCGGCTCTGGACGAGCAGGCCGCCGGAAACGGTCTTGGCAGTGATGCCGGCCGCACGCGCATCCGGCAGGCCGCCGGCCGAGAGCAGGCGCAGGTTCGGCTTGCGGGCGACGATCGCCTTGGCTTCCTCGGTGACGTCAGGGGCGATGATGACC
The DNA here is from genome assembly GCF_056405875.1 of Rhizobium sp. P1_E6. Taxonomy (NCBI): domain Bacteria; kingdom Pseudomonadati; phylum Pseudomonadota; class Alphaproteobacteria; order Hyphomicrobiales; family Rhizobiaceae; genus Rhizobium; species Rhizobium sp. P1_E6. Next base: position 30,706 of record NZ_JBFUBG010000061.1, read on the forward strand.
TCAGTGAAGAGCTTGATGATTTCTTCAGCCGTCGCTGCATCGAGCGTCTGGTTCAGCGCGATGATGCCGCCGAAAGCGGAAACGGAATCGCAGGCAAGCGCACGCTTGTAGGCTTCCAGAAGCGTCGAACCGGTCGCGACACCACAGGGGTTGGCGTGCTTGATGATGGCACAGGCCGGCGACTTCTCCGGCAGGAACTCGGCAACGAGCTCATAGGCCGCATCGGTATCGTTGATGTTGTTATAAGAAAGCTGCTTGCCCTGCAGCAGGGCAGCTGTCGAAACGCCCGGACGCTTTTCGCCCGTCACGTAGAAGGCGGCCTTCTGGTGCGGGTTTTCACCGTAGCGCATTTCTTCCTTCAGGACCCCACCAATGGTGCGGTGGCGCGGCGTATCAATGGAAAGCGCTTCGGCAAACCAGTTGGAGATGACAGCGTCATAGGCAGCGGTGCGGGCATAGGCTTTGGCCGCCATGCGCTGACGGAAGGCATAGACCGTCTTGCCGGCATCGGCCGACAGTTGCTCGGTCAACTCGGCATAGTCTGCCGGGTCGGTAATGACGGTGACATAGGCATGGTTTTTCGCCGAAGCGCGGATCATTGCAGGGCCGCCGATATCGATATTCTCCACCGTCGTCGGATAGTCACCGCCAGCCGCACGCACATCCTCGAAAGGATAGAGATTGACGACCAACAGGTCGATGCCGTCGATCCCATGGGTCTTCATGGCTTCCTGGTGTTCGGCATCGTCGCGGATCGCCAAGAGGCCTCCATGCACCTTGGGATGCAGGGTCTTCACGCGGCCATCCATGATTTCCGGAAACTGCGTCACTTCGGAAACATCGGTCACGGCAAGACCTTCTGCCGCGATAGCCTTGTAGGTGCCGCCGGTCGACAGCAGGCGCACGCCACGCACCGAAAGCGCGCGGGCAAGTTCGATGATGCCGGCCTTGTCGAAGACAGAGAGCAGCGCGGTCTTGATCTCGACCTTGTCAGGGGCAGGGATTTTCTTGGAAATGACGGCCATGAACCTTCTCCGTTCGGGCTTCGCGGGAGACATCCGGGCAAGGGATGTTTGATGAGGCCGCGTTAGCACAGCTTGGAGCCGGCGCAAACAGTCACCAAGCAATTCCAGCAAAACTGTGTAGCGGTTTTGCGTATGGAATTGCATGAAGACAAAGAGATAGACGATTTCCGTAATTCAAAGAAAAACAGAAATGCTCTATCCCTTGCGCGATAAAAACCAGCGAATTTCGGGTTTCTCCGCCAGATCGAAGTCTATCTCGATCTGGTCCGAGCTGCTGATGCCGGCGCTATCGGCGAAGAAGATATCTTCCGCGATCAGCACTTCATTGCCAGGAGAGGAAAACAGCCAGCTTTCGCCATCCGGCGCCGTCAGCAGCACCGATTCCGTATCGTTCTGCCGCGGCACGATGGCGGGGTGGATGTGGAAGCGGGCAACCGCCCGCAGCGGACCTTCGCTGTGATACCGGTCATCAGCTACGAAGCGGTCCATGCCGGTCACGATGGAACCGGCGGCATTCAGTGTCAGCTCCCGCTCATGAACGACGCCGAAAACATCGAGATAGCCGTCATGGCTAGCCTTGATGCCTTCACGGCCATCCTCGGTTTCCACGCGCGCGGCGATGACCGTTTCCACCGGCTCCGTCATCATATGGGCCAAAAAGGCCGAGGGAGAAAACCGGCTCGAGGACGTATCGTTCAGAACCACGGTGGAATGGGCGGCTGTGGTGCGGGCCATCTGGACATAGCGCTGGCCGGCAAATTTTGGCGATCCTGAATTGACGATGAAACGGTAGCGACCGGAGGACATTTCAAAGGAGAGACTGCCTGCGTGGGCTGTTCTGAAGCAGCCGGGCGAGGGCGGTCCGGTATCGGCGATGATCACTGTCTTGCCGGCCGCAAGCCGCTGGTAACGTGAATGCGGCAGCGCTTTGAAAGGTTGGCCCGCGGTCTCGTCATATCGCAGCACGGACATCAGTTCGTCCGCCAGCGTCGAGGTGGCGCCGTTGAAAAGCGACAGATCGCCGTCCTGATGCCGGAAGAAGCGCAGGGCAGGATACATGCGGTCGATGCCCGAAATCAGCTTCTGCGGCAGATCGTGGCCGAGATTGACATAGGTCTGCCGGAGCGGCAGCAGGTCAAGCAACAGTTCCAGCCCGATGCGCGGGTTGCGGGAGATATGACCTCCGTCAGGCAGAATCTGGTTATCGAATTCGCGGTCGAGTGCTTGAGCTGCCCGCCGCACTGTCGAGGCACGCACCGGCATGGCGACAGAGGCCGTCGCGAGCGCGATGCGGAGCCGGAAGCGGACTTCACCAGTCGAATAGGGCGCCATGCGGCGCAGATAACCGATATGAAAGGCGAGCGACTTCATGAAGCGGCGATAGAAACCACGATCGGCATTCTGCAGGACGACCGGAGAGTGCGCCAGCCAGGCAATGACGCGCTGCGAGACGACGTCGGTTTCCCATGCGATGCCTTCGATGCGGCCCCCATGGATCGAGAGCCAACTATCGACGATCACGCGGGCAACAGCCGAACCGCGCTCGCTCTTGTTGGCTCGCATATGCCGCAGCCAGCCGAAGCTATGGAGCCTGACCGCGAAAGCGCGCGACGGAAGCGTCAGCGTGAAGGGGGACTTCCCGCCGGTTTCCAACATACGCCCGGCAAGCGGAAACCGGCCATCCATGATTTCTTCGGCARCGTGTGAATCGACGCCTCTCAGATCCGTCGGCGCGACGATCAGGCGTTCCGGCGCAGATATGGCATGGCGGAAGAAACGCAAGCGCAGAAGTGCGGCACGGCGCGTACCGCGCCGCCAAGCTTCCCGAACATACATGCTCGCAAGACGCCGACCGGACTGCATATCAATTGTCTATTGACCCTCGTGGTTAAGAATAGATGAATCAAAAGCGATTTCACCAGCCACGATGTATTATTTTGTGATGAAATAAGAATATAATAGCATTCAGATGCGTCTGAGCACCGCCGCGTAGAAGCCGTCCAGGCCCGACGCAAAACCATCAGGCATATCCAGCATTGTAGGGAGCGTGCGGAACTCGCCCGCCGGTGTAATGGCCTGGCGCATATCAGGCCATTTTCCGGCATCGATCGGAACACGTTCAACGCCGTTCACATCTTCGAGAACGCGCGCCACGACCTCCTCGCCTTCCTGCGGATCAAGCGAGCAATTGGAGAAGACGAGCAATCCGCCGGGGTTCAGCAACGTTACCGCATGGCGCAGGAGACGTTCCTGCAGCGCAGCCAGCTTGGTGATATCCTCGGCCCCTTTCGTCCAGAGCACATCGGGATGCCGGCGGGTCGTGCCCGTCGATGAGCAGGGCGCGTCGAGAAGGATCGCGTCGAAACGCTCGGACGGTTCAAATTTTGTAAGATCCACCGCAATCGTTTCCGCTTCGAGGCCAAGCCGTTCCAGATTGGAGCGCAAACGCTTCAATCGGTTTTCCGATTGGTCGATTGCCGTCACTCTGCCGCCGGCAAGGATGAGCTGGGCGGTCTTGCCGCCCGGCGCAGCGCAGAGATCGGCAACCCGTTTGCCGGTGAGATCCCCGAAGAGCTTTGCAGGGATGCAGGCAGCGGCATCCTGAACCCACCATTCGCCATCTTCAAAACCGGCGAGCGAAGGAATGCTGCCTTCGAAAGCGGCAAGTCGCACGCCGCCGGTCGGAAGAACGACGCCATTCAGCCGTTCCGCCCAGCCAGCAGCATCGGATTTCACGGTGAGATCGATGGCAGCGGGCTCGAGCTGCGATTCGGAAATGGCAAGCGCCGCTTCTCGCCCATAGGCCTTGGTGAGCCGCTCGATAAACCAGGATGGCATCGGCGGAATGTCTGCAATCTCCGCAAGGATTTGCTCCTTCTCGCGGCCGAGACGGCGCAGGATCGCATTGACGAGCTTGGCGAAACGGCGGTTACGCGGATCCTGATTGGCCTGTTCGACCGCAAGGTCGACGGCCGAATGATCGGGAACGTCGAGATAGAGAATCTGCGCAGCACCGACGGCAAGCACATGATGCAAAGCGCGCGCACCTTCTGGCAGCGGCGTTTCGAGCAGCGAAGCAATGGCCGCATCGATGCGCGGCAGATGCCTGAGTGTGGTGTTCAGAATGGCGCGCACCAGCGCACGATCGCTTTCAATGAGCGCCTTGTAAGCCGGATTTCCATGTTCGTGATCCAGCGCTCCATCGAGCGGCAATTTCTTGTCGACTACGGCGGCAAGGATCTTGGCGGCAGTGGCCCGCGCCGGCAGGCCGGGTTTTACCGGCGCCGACGCCGAGCGTTCTGCGGAAGGTTTATGTTTGTGAGCTGGCTTCTTCTTGCCGTCTGAATTCAAGACCACGGACCCTTCGGTGGTTGCGAGTCACCGCCGCCGGAACCCGTATTCGGAACCGACCGCGATTTGCGTGTCGGATTAGCAGCGCGAACCGGCGGCGTCGAGACGTCGAAGCCTCCCTGCGCCATTTCCTGCAGGGCGGCGATACGATTTTCAGTGTTCGGATGGGTCGAGAACAGGTTGTCCATGCGCTCGCCGGAAAGCGGATTGATGATGAACATGTGTGCGGTGGCCGGATTGCGCTCCGCATCATAGTTCGGCACATGTGCCGCCCCGCGGGCGATCTTCCCGAGCGCGGAAGCCAGCCACAGCGGGTTGCCGCAGATTTCAGCGCCGCGCCTGTCCGCCGAATATTCACGCGTCCGGCTGATCGCCATCTGCACCAGCATGGCGGCAAGCGGTGCAACGATCATCGCGACGAGTACGCCGACGAAGCCCAGGGGATTGTTGTTGTTTTCGCGATTGCCTCCAAAGAAGAAGGCGAAATTACCGAGCATCGAGATCGCGCCGGCAAGCGTGGCGGTGATCGTCATGGTCAGCGTATCGCGGTTCTGGACGTGGGCGAGCTCATGCGCCATCACGCCCGCAACCTCTTGCGGGGAGAGGGCCGAGAGCAGGCCAGTCGAAGCGGCAACTGCGGCATTCTCCGGATTGCGGCCTGTCGCAAAGGCATTCGGCTGAGGGCTGTCATAGAGATAAACCTTCGGCATTGGCAGGCCGGCATTACGGGCGAGATCGCGCACGATACGGTAGAATTCCGGGGCGTTGCACTCATCGACCTCCTGAGCCCGATAGGCCGACAACACCATCCGGTCGGCATTCCAGTAGGAGAAGAAATTCATGCCTGCAGCGATGAGAAAGGCGATCATCATGCCGCCTCGGCCACCGATCAAAAAGCCTACAAACATGAAAAGCGCCGTCATGAAGGCAAGCAACATGGCAGTACGCACGAGGTTCATCAGAGGTCTCCATCTCCTTGATTGCGGCGCGCTGCTTTAAATCCTGCCGCCGACGCACTATGATTTGGTTATTCGCCAGCCATTTTCAATATTTTCAGGCGGGAGTGCAGCATGCAGACGGCCGATAACGATAATGTGGAAACCCCGGCGCCTGAAGGTTCCGAACCGCCGCGTAAGATGCTTTCTCCTCCTGCCCGACGGGCCCTGGCCGAGGCCGAAGAACGCCGCAAGAATGCTAAGCTTGCCGAACTGCCGCCGGAGATCGGTGGACGGGGAGGCGCGGAACCCTCACGTTTCGGCGACTATGAAATCAACGGGCGCGCAATCGACTTCTAAGTAAATATTCCTATTTACTTCGCGGCATGAACGGAATTTATTCCTTTCATGTGCAAGTTAATTCCGATTCTTCTACTGTTTATTGGCGCCGTGCCGGCTTTCGCCGCGCGGGATGAGATCGACGGGCCGGTTTCGGCTAGGATTATCCGGATCGTCGATGGAGACACGCTGCTGGTCGCTGCAACGCCCTGGCCACAGCAGACGATGGAAGTCTACGTCCGCATCCGCGGCATCGACGCGCCCGAAATGCATTCTAAATGCCCTGAGATCAGAAAAGCTGGCATCGACGCGCACCATGCTCTGGAAGAAATGACATCAGGCATCGCCGACATCAAATTGACCGAGATCAGCGGCGACAAATATTTCGGACGTATCCTCGCCAATGTCACATTGATGGACGGGCGCAACCCCGCACAGGACCTGCTGACGGAAGGGTTGGTCCGCGCCTATGATGGCGGTCGTAAACCGCAGCTTGCCTGCGCGGAAGAATAAGGCCGCTCCGTTTCCGAAGCGGCCCTCTAACTCAGGCGGTGGCCTTGTTCTGCCGGTTGGCGATCAGGTCTTCGACGACAGCCGGATCGGCGAGCGTCGATGTATCGCCAAGCGAGCCGAAATCATCCTCGGCGATCTTGCGCAGGATACGCCGCATGATCTTGCCCGAACGGGTCTTCGGCAGCCCCGGCGCGAACTGAATCTTGTCGGGCGCTGCGATCGGGCCGATTTCCGCGCGCACATGTTTGACGAGCTGCTGGCGCAGTTCATCCGTGCCCTCATTGCCGGCCATCAGCGTAACATAACAATAGATGCCCTGGCCCTTGATCGGGTGCGGATAGCCGACGACGGCGGCCTCCGAGACGAGATTATGCGAGACGAGGGCGGATTCGACTTCCGCCGTACCCAGGCGATGGCCGGAAACGTTCAGAACGTCATCGACGCGGCCGGTGATCCAATAATATCCGTCCTCGTCGCGGCGGCAGCCATCACCCGTGAAATACTTGCCCTTATAGGTGGAGAAGTAGGTCTGGATGAAACGCTCGTGGTCGCCGTAAACCGTACGCATCTGGCCCGGCCAGCTATCGGTAATGCAGAGATTGCCGTCAGCCGCACCTTCGAGCACCTTGCCCTCATTATCGACAAGCTGTGGCTTGACGCCGAAGAAGGGCTTCGTGGCCGAACCGGGCTTCAGGTCGGTGGCGCCCGGCAGCGGCGTGATCATRTGGCCACCGGTTTCCGTTTGCCACCAGGTATCGATGACTGGGGATCGCTTGTCCCCAACGACATTATAATACCATTCCCAGGCTTCYGGATTGATCGGCTCSCCGACGGTGCCGAGCAGGCGAAGGCTCTCGCGCGAAGAGCGRGTGACGAAGTGGTCGCCGGCRCCCATGAGCGAGCGGATCGCCGTCGGTGCCGTGTAGAAGATATTGACCTTATGCTTGTCGATGATTTCCCAGAAGCGGCCTTGATCCGGAAAGTTAGGCACACCTTCGAACATCAGCGTGGTGGCACAGTTCGCGAGCGGTCCATAGACGATATAGGAGTGACCKGTCACCCAGCCGACGTCGGCCGTGCACCAGTAGATATCGCCSGGATGRTAGTCGAAGACATATTCGTGTGTCATCGCCGCGTAGACAAGGTAGCCGCCCGTCGTGTGCAGCACGCCCTTCGGTTTGCCCGTGGAGCCCGACGTATAGAGAATGAAGAGCGGATCTTCCGCCTTCATCTTCACCGGCGGGCACTCGGCCTTCACTGTGGCGACTTCCTGATGGTACCAGAGATCGCGGCCCGGCGCCCAGCCGGTCTTGCCGCCAGTGCGGCGCACGACGAGCACCTTGTTGACAGTCACGTGCTGGCGGGCGGCGATGTGGATAGCCGTATCCGTATTGTCCTTCAGCGGCACCGGCTTGCCGCCGCGAATGCCTTCGTCGCAGGTGATGACGAAAGTAGACTCGCAGTCGACGATACGCCC
>NZ_JBFUBG010000062.1:0-38284 GCF_056405875.1 Rhizobium sp. P1_E6
ATGTCGATACGCCCATCCAGAACGTCGTCGTCGGCGCGGTGCTCGTCATTGCCGTCTGGCTCGACACTGTCTATCGCTCCCGTGCGAAGTAAGAGGAGTACGAACCATGGCTGAACAACGCTCTCCCCTTGTCGAACTGAAAAACATTTCGATCTCCTTCGGCGGTATCCACGCGGTCGACAATGCCTCGGTCGATCTCTATCCCGGCGAAGTCGTGGCCCTTCTCGGCCATAACGGCGCCGGCAAATCGACGCTGATCAAGATCCTCTCCGGCGCCTACAAGCGTGATTCGGGCGAGATCCTGATCGACGGCGAGCCGGCCGACATCCGCAATCCGCGCGATGCCAAGAAGTTCGGCATCGAGACGATCTACCAGACGCTCGCCGTCGCCGATAATGTCGACGCCGCCGCCAACCTCTATCTCGGCCGCGAGCTGAAGACCCGCTGGGGCACGCTCGACGACGTCGCGATGGAACATTCCGCCCGCGAGGTGATGGGCCGCCTGAACCCCAACTTCAAGCGCTTCAAGGAGCCGGTCAAGGCACTCTCCGGCGGCCAGCGCCAGTCCGTAGCGATTGCCCGCGCCATCCTGTTCAACGCCCGCATCCTCATCATGGACGAGCCGACGGCAGCGCTCGGGCCCCAGGAAACGGCGCAGGTGGGCGAGCTCATCAAGCAGCTCAAGAAGGAAGGCATCGGCATCTTCCTGATCAGCCACGATATCCACGACGTCTTCGACCTCGCGGACCGTGTCTCGGTGATGAAAAACGGCCAGGTCGTCGGCCACGCCCGTACCGAAGATGTCACCAAGGACGAAGTCCTCGGCATGATCATCCTCGGCAAGGTGCCCCCGAAGGCCATCCCCGGCCCTGGCGCCATGCAGGTCTGATCGATCGATTGCTCCACAAGCCAACTCCGCCGCCCCAAAGGCCCGGCGGAGTTTTCATTTCGGCAACAGCTTGGCCGGAAATCGCTTTAAAACCCAAGTCGCAGATTTTCCGTGAACTTCGCGATTGAAGCAGAGCCAAAGCTAGGCTAAGAACCACCCATCGGACGACGATTCATTTCGTCAGGCATGCACCCGTAGCTCAGCTGGATAGAGTGTTGGATTCCGATTCCAAAGGTCACAGGTTCGAATCCTGTCGGGTGCGCCATTTTTCGTTTCGCTCTATCCATTAGCCCGGCAAAACGCCTCAAACTCACGCGCCGGTGCCGTGCGGTGGCGCTCCTTGTGCCGCAGGAGCGTGAACCGACGAGGCGGGAGTTCGACCTCGACAGCGCGCAACTGGCCGTTCTGGATGAATGGCGTGACAATCGCCTCTGATAGGGCAGTCACACATGCGCCACTGCGCACAGCGGAGAGCACGGCCTCGTTGGACGGAAGGACGAGGGCCACGTCGAGGGACGAAGGCGAGACGCCTATCGCTCGCAGCGCTTCCTCGAGGACGGATCGCGTGCCCGACCCGGATTCCCGCAAGATCCAGCGCTGAGATCCGAGATTCTCCCGATCGATCTCGTTGGCGTTCTCCAATCCGGCGACCAGAACCAGGCGGTCGTCGGCGATTGCGGTTGCCGCCAGAGCGGGCTCGTCCCGGGTACCCTCAATGAATCCCAGTTCGGCATCGCCCGCAATGACGGCGGCTGCCACCTTCGCCGTGTTCTCGATCGTCAGATTGACGCTTATGCCCGGATAGGCCTGCGAGAACTTCAGGAGAAGCGGCGGAAGCCAATAGTTCGCGATTGTCTGGCTGGCGTGGATATCCAGGTCGCCGGTCTTCAGGCCACCGAGTTCGGAGAGGACGGCCGCCGTCATCTTCACGCGGGCGAGCGTCTCCTTCGCATCCTGCAGAAGCACCCTTCCCTCCCGCGTCAGCTGAATGCCCCTTCCGACCCGGTCGAACAGCGTCACGCTGTAGAAATTCTCCAGCGCCTTGATCGAAGCGCTGACGGCGGAGGGCGTGAGGCGAAGGGCTGCGGCGGCCTGGGTCAGGTGCTCGCGCTCGGCCACGGCGACAAAGATTGATAGCTGCTCAAGAGTCATGCGGAATCATTCTGTTCATACGAATGAAATGTCAAATATTATTCGATAGAACAAAACAGAGTGGAAGCTTAACCTTCAAATGCCCATCGCATTGGAGGAAACATGTCGTCCGTTCCAAGATTTGTAGAAATTATTCCCGGGACGCTGCTTGCAGTGGCAATCACAGTGGCGTCTCAAGGCATAGTGGCCGGAGAAAAGGCTGCAACGGGTGCCGAGCTTCTGGACGGGCTCGTGATCGCGATCATTCTGGGCACCGTCTTCCACACGGCCTTCGGGCTGTCTCCCGTCCTGAAAGCGGGCGTCTCCTTCTCCAGCAAGATCTTGCTGGAGGTTGCGATCGTACTTCTCGGAGCATCGGCAAGCCTGGCGACCGTCGTCAGTGCCGGATCGACCATGATCCTCGTCGTCGTTGCAACCGTGCTGGCGTCCCTCATGATCAGCTACAGCATCTGCAGGCTGCTCGGCCTCCACGACGGTCTGGCGACCCTGGTAGCCTGCGGCAATTCGATCTGCGGCAACTCGGCGATCGTGGCGGCTGCCCCCGTGATCGGAGCGCGGTCCGACGACGTTGCCGCATCGATCGCCTTCACGGCCGCGCTCGGCATCGTTGTCGTTCTCGTCCTCCCGCCCCTGTTCTCCGCGACCCATCTTACCGAATGGCAATATGGTGTGGTTGCCGGCATGACGGTCTATGCTGTCCCGCAGGTGCTTGCCGCCACAGCTCCCATCGGCGCTGTCAGCGTACAGATCGGAACTCTGGTCAAGCTCATGCGGGTTCTGATGCTCGGCCCCGTCGTCCTGCTTTTGCGGTTGAAGAAGGGAGCAGGCGACGCAGCGCCCCTCTCGCTCACCCACCTCGTCCCGTGGTTCATCCTCGGTTTCTTCGCAATGATGATCCTCCGCTCTCTTGACCTGATCCCGGACGACCTGGTCGGGGCGGCGAAGACAGGCTCGACCTATCTCACCATCGTTTCAATGGCCGCACTCGGCCTTTCGGTGAACATGCGGACCGTTTTCTCCTCGGGGGGCCGGGTTCTTCTTGCAGGCGTGCTTTCGATGCTCGCGCTCGGCTCGATGAGCCTCGCCGGACTTCTCCTCCTTCACGCAAACTGACGGCTCCCGGTCGTTCTCGGCGGCGATCACGTTTGAGCGGCATTTCTCGCTTGAGACAAACCAAAGCGATGATCCCACTGCCGACTTCACTGCCCTGCTTATCAGGACGCTGCTGATACGCGACCCGCTAGCCGATTGAGGGCAGCGCAAGCGGTGCGATGCGGCGGTCACCTCTTCTGGCAGGCAACCGGTTTCATCGAACGCATGCCCCGTTCCGCATAAACCACCTCCCCTGGCACACCCCTTGCTTCGTTAACAATACGCCATCCCATCGGGAGTATTGTGTCATGGAATGGGACACCCCAATCGAATTCGATCCCGTGATCCTGATACTTCACAATCCGGACAGGCTCCTGTCCGTCCGAACGGCGATTGGAGCCGCCAACGCGCTCATGAAGGAATTCCCCTGCGATGACGGGGAGGAATTTCTTGCGGCGATCAGGATCTGTATCGATGTCGTCAATGGCAACGCTGACCCTTGGGAATTGAGAGCGGCGATTATTCGCGCTGCAGAGGAGGCTGGGATTACCGCCATCGCCGTATTGCACTGAGCCGGCCGTTTCTTGACCTGGCAGGATGCGGCGTGTGGAAGCCACGGAGCGGGAAACCGCCCCTCGCCGGCCCTCGCTTTCGCGGCAATGGCGGCCTCATACCGGGCCCGTGTAATCACCGCAATTCCGCTGCACATTTCGTAGGAGTATTTCCTTAATAAAATCAGCGGCTTAAAATCGACGATTACAGAATTACGAGATTACGGCGTGTTTCTGTTTCTCATGGAAATATGCGAACGGCAGCTCGTAACATCAGTCTTCTTCTCCGCCTGTGTTTCGCATTGTCTTCGTAATTGCGTAATCACAGCCATAAATAATTGAAATTATTACCGAAATAAGATTACGACATCTGCGCAGGAATGCGTAACCGCTGTCAGCAATTCCGCGAACCGGCTCACAAAAAAGCCGCTCCGAAGGGCGGCTTCCTGCACTCACGGAGCACATTCTAGAAAATCGCGTCTCGCCTTCGCAGGCCATGCTCGAACTCGATGCGACCATCGACCCATCTTGCCCAGGGCAGGCCGTCCTCATCGCCACGAACATAAACGCGCACGGTGCGCCCGCCGCGATTGACCGGCTTCGAGTCCGGTTTGAACCCCAGTCCGACAAGCGCCCTCTGCAGGTTCTTGTGCCAGCCGGCCGGCAAGCGGCTTGCATCCTCGCTTCCGCCGGTCAAGAGCTTGCGCATGTCCGCGCAGGTCAGCCTCATGTCGCCGGGAGGGATCAGGTCGCGGATGATCTCGTAGGTGGGGCCGAAATCCATCACGCCCTGGTGCAGGGTTTCAAGGTCGGCCCGCAATGCCGGGTCATCCAGCCACAGCGGCTCGCGCTCGTAGATCGTCATGACTTCGGCCCAGACCTGCGCGCGGTCGGCCCGGATGGCCGCGATATCGATCGCGGTGGGCCTGACCGGCCACCAGCGGCGATTGCCCGTCGTGTCCGTCAGGAACTCGTCGGCATTCGTCGTGGCGTAGAACACGAACTGGCGCGGCACGTCGTCGACCCTCTGCTTATACGCCCCGCGCGCGCTATCTATGCGAACCGTGATGAACTTCCTGATCGTATCGATCTCCCGGTTCGACCGGCCGGCAAGCTCCGCAAGCTCGACAAGCCAGCGCCCGCGCGTGTTCTCGATCACTTCGCGCGCGCCGTCGCCCACCGTCACGCCGTCGGTCACCCATTCCTCGATCGGAACGAGCGCCCGGCCGAACGACGATTTTCCGAGGCCCTGCTTGCCCTGCAGGGTCAGCACGTGATCGAACTGGCACCCTGGCTGAAAGACGCGTCTGGCGAGCGCTGAGAGCCATTTGCGCGAAAAGGCACGGTTCAGGGGCGTGTCATCAGCGCCGAGATGAGAGGTCAGGAAAGTGTCGACGCGCCTCCTTCCATCCCATGCCGGCAGCGATGACAGCCAGCCTTTCACAGGGTGATAGGGATGCCGCCCGGCGACCTTGTCGATAACGGGATTGATATTGGAAACCCTCGGCGTCAGGCCGAACCCTTCCAGCCATTCGACCGCTTCTGCAAGGTCGTTGTTTCCGACGGGACGAGGCTTCCAGTCGCCCTGTCGCAAATCCCATGGCGGGCGGGCAAGCAACATCGTTTGGCCGCTGAATTCATCAAGGGCGAGCATTCCGCATGCGTCGGGGTGGTGCTCCAGCATCACGGTCCAATTGAGCGTGAGGCCCGGATGGGGATTGCCCTTGTCATTCGTCTTGAGCATGGCGAGCCAGTCGCGCGGCGACGCATGTGCAGTCACAGGTGGCATGAGATTTTCCGCGTGGGATGTGGGGTTTCCCCCTTCTCCCCAGCGGGGAGAAGGGCCCCGAAGGGCGGATGAGGGGCTCCGGGCAAGAGGCTAACCACAGGAGAATCTCTTCCCTCTCAGCCCATCCGGAAACGAAACGTCAGTAATGTTCGACTGCGTCATCCGTCGGCATCCGTGGCCCCCTCATCCGACCCTTCGGGCCACCTTCTCCCCGCTGGGGAGAAGGTGACGTCGCGCCTTGCGCAACCTGCCACACATTCACCAATCCACCCCTCGACCTGCCCTTCCACCCAGCCGACAGCCCGCTTGCCGATCTTCACCGGCTGCGGAAACCGCCCGTCGGCAATCATCGCATAGAGGGTGGAGGTGGGAAGGCCCGTCCTGTTCTGAACCTCCGGGCGGCGGAGAATCCTTGATGTCATCGACCGTTTCCTTCTGGAATGCTTCGGACCTCCCCAGAGCTATTTGGAAACGGTTGGGATGTTGACATGAGCATCGCCGATGCATTGCGCCGGCGCAGTTTCTGCGACCTCACGGGAAAATTGATCTTTTGTCGCGCCCGGATTCCAGACGATGCAGAAACGGCAGATTATTCGGGATAGGCCTCCGCGCCCTCCAGCGCCGCCTTGTGGAAGAGGATGAAGACCAGGGGGTTGCCGGGCTCGGACATTGCATCGCTGCGCTGGCCCGTTATCTCTCCGGCCACGCCGCTTGTATATTCCGCCACCACTTCGCCGAAGCTGTTGCGCTGGATGGCGACCTTCTGTCCGGGTTCGACCTTGTCGTTGAGCTTGACCAGATGTTCGACGATCCCGCCCTGGGTTGCCAGGATCGGGAACGCGCTGTTGCCGACGAAGACATTCACGTCCTTGCCTGTCCGGCCCATCGGCCCGGCAACGATGCCGTGATTCTTGAGGACGTTCATCGTGCCTTCGACGAAGAGCGAGATCATCTCGATGTCCAGAACGCGGGCAGCGCCGATCTCCGGCGTGAAGGAGGGGATGCCCACGTCCATGAACGCGTTGTGCAGGACACCGGGATAGACATGGTTGTCGAAGATCTGGCCGACGGGATAGAGCTCCACCATTGCCTTGACCTCGGGCACATCCATGCCGCCAATATTGAATGCGGTGACTTCGAACCCGGTTGTTCCGGTGTGGAAGTCGATCGCGAAATCGGCGTTCGGCCGCAGCAGCCGGTTGAACAGAAGCCCGGCATGTCGGCTGGGCGCGGAGGCGCCGTTCTCGTTCCCCGGCCATTCCCGGTTCATATCGATCAGATCGACGCCCCTGCCCTGATTGGGCCACCTGCGCTGCATGCTTTCAAGGGCCGGGCGGGATATGTCGGTGACCGCCATGACCGTGCCCGACATCTGCGCCGGATCGAGCTGGTTCATCACGGTCTGGACCGTGTGAATGTTGCTCATTTCGTCGCCATGCACACCGCTGGTCAGGATACCGCGCTTGCCAGGCTTTGCCCCCTTGGCGACCGTCACGGACACGTACCAGTACTGCCCCGTGGGCATCTGCGCGCCCTGAAAATACAGGAAGTGCTTCTGCCCGGGCTCCAGGTCGTCGACGTCGAGCGCGCTGACGACCTTTTTGCCCTGGATGACATCGCCGGTATAGACCGTTCCCGATGCCGGTCGGGCAGCGGGTGTCGCGGCCTCCTGGGCTTTTGCGGCACCGGCGCTGACCGCGAGGGCAGCCGATGCGCCGACCGTGGCGATCGATGCGATCAAGAGATCGCGGCGATCGATGCCATTCTTCGATTTGTCCGACATGATGGAGGCCCTTTGTGATTTGAAAATCTACTTCACAACAACGGCATGTACATCGACCGCGAGAATCCCGCGCAACTTCAATCTAGGGTATGCTGCCGAGCTGGCAAGGTCGCCTAATCTCCGCAAACCTGTGCCGGGCTCCGGATGGAACGCCGGCGCTCTAATGCGCAGTATAGGCCCCATCCACCAGGTAGTGAGCTCCTGTAATGAAGCTTGCTTGTTCAGACAGGAGGAAGCAAACGAGATTTGCAACTTCGTCAGGCGTGCCACGCCTTCCCATTGGCTGGAGCGCTGCCATCCGGCGCGTGCTCGCTGCCTCCAGATGCTCCGACAGGAGGGGCGTATCGATCCAGCCGGGACCGACAGCATTGACCCGAATCCCGAATCTCGCATATTCGATCGCGGCAACTTTCGTCAGCCCGACCAGCCCGTGCTTGGCGGCGGTATAGGCTGCCGCGGTCGGCAGCCCCACGGACCCGAGGGCGGAAGACATGTTGACGATTGCCCCCCCGCCCAGTTTCAACATCGCGCCGATCTCGCATTTCGTGCAGTAGAAGACGCTGTTCAGATTGACGTTCATCAACCTGTGCCAGTCATCAAGCGGGTAATCTGCGACCGCTGCACGAACGCCGTCCACCCCGGCATTGTTGACGGCGAGATCCAGACCACCGCATTCCTCGACGGCAAATTGGACAAGCTTCTGCACGCCTTCGAAGTCGGTCACATCGACGACAAAGGGACGAGCCTGTCCGCCGTCCGATCGAATTGCCGCTGCAACCGCGTGAGCGCCATCGGCATTGCAATCGGCAACGATGACCTCGGCACCCTCGTGAGCGAGCTGCCGGGAAACCGCCGCTCCAATTCCGGAGCCTGCGCCCGTCACGATCGCGACTTTTCCTTCAAGGCAAAGTTTCATCGTTCTGTCCATTCCGATATGCTAATACTCCTGCAAAACGAATACCTGATGCAAGGAGTTTCATGGATGACTAAAATGCATGCTATTGCAAGTTGCGCAGCTTGTCCGCCTGGCAAGCACATAGTTCCACAGAAACGAATGTCCCGGCCAAAATCGGCACGCCGTTAATCGCGAATCATCGAATCTGACTGAACTCTTTGGCAGGTGGAAATGGACGAACGGGCAGATGTCACACGCCGAGGCCTCGTTTTGGGTGGCCTGGCTCTGATGCTTTATGGATGCAGTACGACATCGGATGGCCCGCCGCTGGGCTACCGGGTTTTGGGAAGGGACCCCGATGCCGATCCCCGCTATCGCCGGCAGGAAGTGGCCTATGACGGAAACGAACCGCCCGGCACCATCGTCGTCGATACGGGTGCACGCTATCTCTATTTCGTGGAGGACGGCGGCGTTGCCACGCGCTATGGCGTCGCCGTTGGGGAGGAAGGCTTAAGCTTCAAGGGCGAAGCCTCGATCGGCCGCAAGGCGGAGTGGCCCTCGTGGAAGCCCACCGACGACATGATCGAGCGCAAGCCGCGGCTCGCCCAATATGCCGATGGCGTGCCGGGAGGACCAGACAACCCGCTCGGGGCTGCGGCCCTTTACCTCTACCAGGGCGGCCAGGACACGCTCTTCCGGCTGCACGGAACCAACGCGCCCTGGTCAATCGGTCAAGCGGTGTCGAACGGCTGCATCCGCCTGACCAATGCAAACATCGTCGACCTCTACTCCCGCACCCGGGTGGGAACGCGTGTAGTCGTCATTTAAAGCATGTCGCGCAAAAGTGCGCCGCGGTTTTGCGATAACGACATGCGAAAACGAAAGCCTGAAGCGTGGCGAGCGGACCTGACGGATCACGACATGCTTCAGAGCGCCGTGCGTCCATTCGGACGCACAAAGGACGCTCTGAGTTTCTTGCTTGCGCATCAGGCTTTCCGAAAATCGATTCCGATTTTCGGGCCGATGCTTGAGTGCCGTTTACCATGTGAAATTGCGGGGTTGGCCACACCGGTAAGTATCTGCTAATGTAGATTCGTTGCACATTGCATCACTCCCGCACTGTCCAAGGTGCCGATTATCGTCAAACTTTGAGGTGCAGTCTTTCAGGCCTGCACCAGGATGAGGAGAGGACTTAATGAGCAGAATTTTATTCGTGATCCTCGCAGTGCTTGCGGTGGCCAATCTGAGTGCCTGCGGGTCGATTGGCAAAGGCAAGGGGAAAGCTCCACCGCCTGCAGCAACGGCCGTCTACAAGTAAAATTCGCATAACACTTAGGAAGGGCTCGACAGGCCCTTCCTCTCTCTGACATCCTCAAACGGCCAGGATTGATCCCGCCTGCCATTCTGGCGCAGAAACGGCGCATCAACCGGCATCAGGCCCGCATTCGCAGGAGCCTGCACATGGAGCGTGTTGATGGCGCTTGGAAGAAGCCGCTTGTGCTTGGTCGCTATTTTGGCGGTTGTGGTATCATCGTGTCAGTCAGAAGACAAAGCCCCCCAGCCACGTTATACATCCGATGCCCGTGACCTGAAAAAACCGGCCACGACTCAAGAACAAGCGGGACGGCGTTTTATCGAGTTCCGCTCGCGTTATGCGCTGACCTACGGCCACACCTATGTCGTCTTCGGCAGCGCCGACAAGAACGGCAGAATGAACAGTCCCGAGGTTGCGGGACTTGCCCCGGCTTCGGAAGATGCCGCTCCCTATGTGATCGGCCACTTCATTCCCGTCCCCGCCACGACAGGCGCGACGGATGGCGACCTCGAGGAGCAATACCGCTCGGCAAGCTGGCGCGTGATGYTTACGGACGCCGAATATGACGACACGGTCGCCTATATTCGCAAGCTCCAGGCGCGCAGCCGTCTATGGGAGGCGACCGTTTACAATTGCAACGCCTTCGTGGCCGATATCGCCAAACATATGGGTTATAAGACGCCTGGCATCTGGCTTCGTCCGCAGCAATTCATTACAAATCTGCGGGAGATGAATACGGGTTGATAGAAAAGCAGGGCGATCCCGGAAAACGGATCGTGGAAAGGTTCTGGTGCCGATTTGAACTTGTCAGTTCACACCATTGGCGAGATCGTCTGGGTCCTCGGAATTGTCGCATGGTACATCATTCGGTACCCGTTTGAGCGCCGCGGCAAACGCGTGCCCGTCGTCAGCAGCCGGCGGAGCGTTTCGGAGAAGATAGCCCTTGCGGCGGCTCTCGCGGGGCTGGCGATCGTGCCGGGATTTTACGTCGCGACAGGCATCCCGAAAGCTGCCGACTACCCTGCCCACCTGTGGGCGGTCGTGCTGGGAGCGGCCACCTTCTGCCTCGCAATGTGGGTCTTTCGCAGAACCCACAAGCAGCTGGGGAAAAACTGGTCCATCACGCTGGAAATCCGCCAGAAGCACGAATTGATCTGCGCCGGGCCCTACGCGCTCGTGCGCCACCCCATGTACACCTCCTTCATGCTGATGGGGCTTGCGCAGGCTTTCCTGCTGTCGAACTGGGTGGCGGGTCTTGCGGGCCTTGTCGGTTTCGCGGTGCTGTTCTTCCTGCGGGTGGACAAGGAAGAGCGTATGATGCTGGACGTTTTCGGCCCTCAGTATCGCACCTATATGGACAAAACCAAGCGGATCATTCCTTATCTCTACTAAAGCAATTCCAGCAAAAGCGTGTAACGGTTTTGCGTCCGGAATTGCGTGAAAACAGGGAGATAGAGCGTCCTTTGTGCGTCCGAATGGACGCGCGGCGCTCTAGGGGAGGCACGATGAAGGGACGAACAATAAGGCTTTCGCCGGCAAGGCGACTTGTCGGAGATCTCATGCGATTTTCGATCGGCATCCCGCGCGTCACCGTGCAGCGGCAGATGAATATCCACCCGCTGCTGGATGCCCGAAGCGCCTGCGATCCGCGCCCGTCATGGACCGTGCTGTTCCTGAAAGGCTATGCGCTGCTCTCGAAGGAGACCCCGGATCTCCGGCGCGCCTATATCAAATTCCCGTTTCATCAGCTCTACGAATATCCTGAAAGCGTGGCCTCCATCGCCCATGAGCGCGAGCATGAGGGCGAGCGGATCGTTCTCCTGAGCAAGATAAAGGGGCCGGAACAGCGCCCCATTCCCGAGCTGGAAAAGCTGATCCGCGAAGCCCGCTCGCTGCCGATCGGCGATATCAAGGACTTCCGGCGTTCGCTCAAACTTGCCCGCGCGCCTGCCCTGCTCCGCTGGTCCACGATGTGGCTCGGGCTCAACCTGGCAAAACGGCGCGGGCATTATTTCGGCACGTTCCAGCTCTCGGTCTATTCCGGCCTCGGCGCCGAATCCTTGAATCCGCTGACGCCGCTCACCACGCTGCTGAATTACGGCCCGATCGATGCGGACGGCACGGTCACCGTGCGCATCCACTATGACCACCGCGTCATGGATGGCGCCAGCATTGCTCGGGCATTGGAGCGGTTCGAAAAGATCCTGAACGGCGAGGTCACCGACGAGGTCAGGGCGCTGCCGCAGGCGGGAAAGCCCGCCGGCATATCGATTGCGGGACTTGCCCCATGAGCGAAAGCGCCGAGCTGCGCATGGCTGTCGTCGTTCTCGGTGCGTCCCGCGGCATCGGGCGGGCCATTGCCAGGGTCGCGGCGCGCGAGGGCAATATCGTGGTGCTCGTGGCACGCTCCCCCCAAGACCTCGCGGCTGCCGCAACGGAGATTACGCAGGCCGGCGGAGAAACCTTCACGATCGAACTCGACCTCGCCTCTGCGGATGCATCGTCGCGCCTGGAATCCTATCTCGCCGAGAATGGACTGGCCTGCAGCGTTCTGGTCAACAGCGCCGGCTACGGGCTGCGCGGCGCGGCAACCACCCTGCCCGCCGATGAGCAGCTCGGGATCATCGACGTCAACATCCGCGCACTCGCCGACATGACCCTGCGCTTCCTGCCGGGCATGGTGGCGCGCCGCAGCGGCGGCGTCATCAATCTCGGCTCCGTCGCCGGTTTCGCGCCCGGCCCCTACATGGCCTTCTATTACGCCAGCAAGAATTTCGTGCGCGCCTTCTCGACCGCCCTTCATGAGGAGGTGCGCCGCTTCGGTGTGACGGTAACCTGCGTCGCCCCCGGCCCTGTCTCGACCGACTTCCTTGAAAAATCCGGCGCCAACCGGGCCGCCCTCTTCAAGGTTCTGCCAAAGCTCGATGCCGATTATGTGGCCGAGCAGGCATGGCAGGGTTTCAAGTCCGGCCGCCGCCTCGTCATTCCCGGCATCTCCTCGAAGCTCGCCGCCTTCATTGCGAGAATCTTGCCCTCCGCGGTGGCCCTGCGCCTGATCGGCCGGGCTCAGCGCCGCAAAAGGGATCCGAGCCCCCATCGGCCAGAGACGAGCGCTACGGCAAGAGACGAGCACTACGGCACTGGCCCCTAAACCGGAATCGGCTTCGGAAAGCCCGATGCGTAGGCTCTGGGAGTTAAGGCGTCCTTCGTGCCTGCAGCTGGACGTGCAGCGCTTCAGCTGAGGCTGCAACGCCCGGGATCATTGCTGGTCGGTGCGGTGCGCGAAAACCTGCTTCGAACCATCCGGCTGATCGGCCTGCGGTGCCTCGAGCCTGATCCGCAGCCACCAGTTCGCACTCAGGCGCGGCGCCGTCAGCTGTCCATCATGAGGAGCTGGTTTCACCACCTCGTTCTGAATGCGATTGCCTTTTCCGGGCGCAATATCGTCAGCGCAAGCCATGGTCAAAGGAACAGCAAGAGCCGCGCTCGCGAGGAGCGCTCTCCAGGCATGTCTTGCAGCGCTTGGCATGACGGGCCGGTTTCTCATCAGCCCATTCAGCCAGAATATTAGACTTTACGGAAGTACGAAACGGTAAATGCGCCGGCAGTAAACGTAAATATACTGACGGTTCGCGCCCGAAACCGTCATACACATCAGGGTGGGCTCGGCAAGATAAACATTCATTCGATTGACTGAAAGTTTCGTTTGGGTTATAAATGAGACATGACTGATGAACAAACCCAACCGAACCGCGCCGAAATCACCCGGGAAAAGCTGCTGTCGGCGGCGCTCGATGTCTTCGGCCGTTATGGCTTCGACGGCACCTCGACGCGCCAGCTCAGCGAAGCCGCAGGCGTCAACCTGCAGGCCATTCCCTATTATTTCGGCGGCAAGGAAGGCCTCTATGTCGCAACCGCGGAATATCTGGTCTCGCGCATCGAGCACCATGTCGGCGGAATGCGGCAGCGGATCGGTGCCAGGCTTATGGAACTGGCTGCTGCCGGAGAGGCACTGAGCGAAGAGGAAGCGCGGCTTTTCCTGACGGATATGGGCACCACCATGGTCAGCCTTTTCGTCAGCAAGGAATCCGAGCCCTGGGCGCGTTTCATCATCCGCGAACAGATGGAGCCGACCGAGGCCTTCGCCCGTGTCTATCAGGGCCTCATGCGCCCGATGATCGAGATGGCGAGCCGGATGATCGGCACGATCCTGCAGGAAGACCCGGCCAGCGAGCATGTGCGGCTGCGCACCCTCGCCTTCGTCGGCAACATCATGGTCTTCCGCGTCGCCCACGCGGCCGTTCTCGCCCAGATGGAGTGGCAGTCGGTCGGGTCAGAACAACTCCAGACCCTGCGCAACCTCGTTGCAGAGCTTGTCGGCCAATTGCATCAGCCGAAAGGAAATACCCGATGAGACGGATCCTCCCCCTTGCCATCCTCATTCTCGTTGCGGCGGGCGCTGCCGCCTGGTGGTACGGCCTGCCCCAGAAGCTCGGCTGGCTGCCGGAACGATCAGGAGAGTTCACGCTCTATGGCAATGTCGATATCCGGCAGGTTTCCCTCGGCTTCCGTGTCAATGGCCGGCTTGCCTCGCTCGCCGTCGATGAGGGCGACATGATCAGGAGCGGCGATGTGCTCGGCAAACTCGACACCGCGCCTTACGAGGCTGCCGTTGCCTCCGCCGAGGCCGACGTCGCTGCCCTGCAGGCGATGCTCGACAAGCTCAGAGCCGGCCCGCGGCCGACGGAAATTGCCCAGGCCAGCGCCTCCTATGACGAGAGCCTCGCAGCGCTCAGAAACGCCAATATTGCCTATGACCGCGCTCGCCAGCTGCGCCCGCAGGGCACGATCTCCGAAGCCAATCTCGACACGGCGACGGCCAATCGCTCGATGGCGGCCGCGCGTGCCGACTCCGCCAATCAGGCCCTGAAACTGCTGCAGGAAGGCACCCGCGTGGAAGATATCTCCGCTGCCGAGGCGCAGTTGAAGGCCGCCCAATCGGCGCTGGTCTCCGCCCGTATCTCGCTTGCCGATGCCGAACTGCTTGCGCCGAATGACGGTGTCATCCTTTCCCGTGTGCGGGAACCCGGCGCCATCGTCTCGCCGGCCGATACCGTCTATGTCCTGTCGCTGACGCAGCCGGTCTGGGTGCGCAGCTATGTGGCCGAAGGCGATCTCGGCCGCCTGCAGCCCGGCATGAAGGTTCAGGTGACCTCGGATACGCATCCGGACAAGCCCTATGAAGGCACTGTAGGATTCATCTCGCCGGTCGCCGAATTCACGCCGAAATCGGTCGAGACGCCCGAGCTTCGCACCGATCTCGTCTATCGCCTGCGCATCGTCATCGACAAGCCCGGCCCGGATCTGCGCCAGGGCATGCCTGTTACCGTGCACTTTCCCGCGCCGGCCGCGCAATGACCTCCTCCCCGCAAACGGATGAGGCGCTGGTCCGGCTTGCCGATGTCACCAAGCGCTTCGGCGATGCCCCGCCGGCGCTGGATGCCGTCTCCGGCGAAGTGAAGGGCGGCGCCATCACCGGCCTCGTCGGCCCCGATGGCGCCGGCAAGACGACGCTGATCCGGCTGATGACCGGCCTCATGCTGCCGGAGAGCGGCACGGTCGAGGTGCTGGGCTTCGATACCGCCAGGAACCCGGCGGCCATCCAGGCCTCGATCGGCTACATGCCGCAGCGCTTCGGCCTCTATGAGGACCTCTCGGTTCAGGAGAATCTCGATCTCTATGCCGATCTGCGCGGCCTGCCCAAGGCCGAGCGCGCCGCCTCCTTCGAGGAACTTCTGACCTTCACCGACCTGAAGCGCTTCACGACACGGCTCGCCGGCAAGCTTTCGGGCGGCATGAAGCAGAAACTCGGCCTTGCCTGCGCGCTCTTGAAAAAGCCACGCCTGCTGCTGCTCGACGAGCCCGGCGTCGGCGTCGATCCGATCTCGCGGCGCGATCTCTGGAAGATGGTCGAGAACCTGACGCAGGAAGGCATCGGCGTGCTCTGGTCGACGGCCTATCTGGATGAGGCCGAAGCCTGCGACCATGTGCTGCTGCTCAACCAGGGCAAGCTGCTCTTTTCCGGCAAGCCGCATGATCTGACGGACCGAGTCGAGGATCGCGTCTTCAAGGTTTCGGGTGTCACCGGCCGCAGGCGGCAGGTGCTGGCCGAACTCTTGCAGACGAAAGGCGTCATCGACGGTGTCATCCAGGGCGATGCCATCCGCCTCGTCACCGGCAAGGACGAGACGCCCGACATCGGCGGCGCCGGCAACGGGGCGAAGCTGACACCCACCCCTGCCCGCTTCGAGGACGCCTTTGTCGACATGCTGGGCGGCGGCCCTGGCGGGCGCTCGAAACTCGCAGAAGCGCAGAAATCACCCAGCGAAACCGGCGACCGCCCCGTCATCGAGGCCCGCGGCCTGACCAAGCGTTTCGGGGATTTCACCGCCGCCGACAAGATCACCTTCGATATAAGCCGCGGCGAGATCTTCGGCCTGCTCGGGCCGAACGGCGCCGGCAAATCCACCACCTTCAAGATGCTCTGCGGCCTCTTGAAACCAACAGAGGGAGAAGGCCGCGTCGCCGGCTTCGACCTGCGCAAGGATGCCGCCGAAGCCCGCAACCAGCTCGGCTACATGGCGCAGAAATTCTCGCTTTACGGCGATCTCACTGTGATGCAGAACCTCGAATTCTTCGCCGGCGTCTATGGCCTCTCAGGCAGCCGCCGGCGCGAGCGCATCGAGCTGATGACCGAGATATTCGATTTCGGCCGCCATGCGCGCCATTCGGCCAAGGACCTGCCGCTCGGCCTGAAACAGCGCCTGGCCCTTGCCTGCGCCGTCATGCACGAGCCGCGCGCCCTGTTCCTCGATGAGCCGACGTCAGGCGTCGATCCGATTACCCGGCGCGAATTCTGGACCCATATCAATGCGCTCGTCGAAAAGGGCGTCACTGTTCTGGTGACGACGCATTTCATGGACGAGGCCGAATATTGCGACCGCATCTCGCTGATCTATCGCGGCCGGTCGATTGCGCTCGGTTCGCCCGACGAGTTGAAGGCGCGTGTCGCGTCAAAGGAACGGCCTGACCCGACGATGGAGGACGCCTTCATCGCGCTGGTACAGGAATCCGAAACGGAGGAAGCCGCATGAGCACCTCCTCCCGCATCCGCCGTTTCACAGCCCTCGTGCGCAAGGAAAGCTATCAGGCGATCCGCGACCCCAGCACCATTCTCATCGCCTTCGTGCTGCCTCTGATCCTGCTCTTCCTCTTCGGCTATGGTGTGTCGCTGGATACGACGCGCACCCGCATCGGCCTGGTGCTGGAACAGGCGACACCGCTGACGCAGGATCTTTCGGCAAGCTTCCAGGCCTCCCGCTATTTCTCCGTCACAGTCGGGCGCGACCAGCGCATGTTCCATGACGATCTCGTGCTCGGCAAGGTGCGCGGCATTGTCGTGATCCCGGCGGATTTCGCGACGGACTATGCCGCGGGCAGGCGACCGCAGATCCAGGTTCTCGTCGATGGCTCCGACCCGAACACCGCCAATTTCGTCCAGAACTACGCGCAGGGCGCCGTCGCCAACTGGGAKCGCCAGCGCCAGTCAGAAACGGTGGCATCAGGTCCGCCCATCTCCATCGAGCAGCGCTTCTGGTTCAATCCGGAGCTGACGAGCCGCAATTTCCTCGTCCCCGGCTCCATCGCCATCGTCATGACGCTGGTCGGCACCCTTCTGACCTCGCTCGTCGTCGCCCGCGAATGGGAGCGCGGCACGATGGAAGCGATGATGGCCACACCGGTGACGGCGGCTGAACTGCTGGCCGGCAAGATCCTGCCCTATTTCCTGCTCGGCCTCGCCTCCATGACGCTCTGCGTGCTGCTCGCCGTCTTCCTCTTCGACGTGCCCTTCCGCGGCTCGGTTTTCGCCCTTTATGGGCTGTCGGCCGCCTTCCTGATACCGGCGCTCGGCCAGGGCCTGCTGATCTCCACGGCAACCAAGAACCAGTTCCTCGCCTCGCAGATCGCGCTGATCACGGCCTTCCTGCCGGCGTTCCTGCTGTCGGGCTTCCTCTTCGAGATCAACTCCATGCCCCAGATCATCCAGTGGATCACCATCATCGTGCCCGCCCGCTACCTGATCCCCAGCCTGCAGACGGTGTTCCTCGCCGGCGATATCTGGCCGATGTTTGCCCGCTCCATTGCCGTCATGCTCGTCATCGGCGGCATCATGTTTGTGCTGGCGGCCCGCAGCACCAGGAAGAGGATCGGCTGAGATGTGGTGGACCCGCCTGAAGGCTCTCATGACAAAGGAACTGCTCGCCGTGATGCGCGATCCCAAGGGACGCTTCGTGCTGATCGTGCCGCCCCTCATGCAGCTTCTCATCTTCTCTTATGCGGCGACGCTCGAAGTGCGCAATGTCGATGTCATGGTGCTGAACCGCGACAGCGGCCATTGGGGACAGGAACTGATCCAGCGCATCCAGGGCTCCCCGACTTTCCGGCATATCGAGACCGCCGCCAACCAGGCCGACATCCGCGAGGCGATCGACGGCCAGTCCGTCATTGCCGCAATCGAGATCGGCCCGGATTTCTCCCGCAACATCGAGGCCGGCATATCAGCCGATCTGCAGATCATCCTCGACGGCCGCCGCTCCAACGCCTCGCAGATCGTCTCCGGCTATCTCACGCAGATCGGCATGACGCTTTCAGCCGAAACGCCGGCGGGTCGGCGCGCCATGGCCAGAACTGTCGCGACCGTGCCGCGCAACTGGTTCAATGCCAACCTCACCTATCAATGGTTCATGGTGCCGAACCTGATCGCCAGCATCGCCCTCTTGATCGGCCTCATCGTCACCGCCCTTTCGATTGCCCGCGAAAGGGAACTCGGCACTTTCGACCAGCTCATGGTTTCGCCGCTGCGCGTCCATGAAATCCTGATCGGCAAGCTCGTTCCGCCTGTCATGATCGGCCTCTTCCACATGACACTCTATGTGCTGGCGGCGATCTTCATCTTCGGCGTGCCGTTGCGCGGTTCCCTCCTGCTGCTCTACGGCAGCTCGATCTTCTATCTGGGTTCGGTGGCAGGCCTCGGCCTCTTCATCTCGGCCCTGTCGATGACACAGCAGCAGGCCATCCTCGGCGCCTTCCTGTTCATGGTGCCGGCCATGCTGCTCTCGGGTTTCGCAACCCCGATCGAGAACATGCCGGAGTGGCTGCAGCCGGTGACTATTATCAATCCGCTGCGCTATTTCCTGGTCATCGTCAAAGGCGTTTTCCTGAAGGATATCCCTGCAGAAGAAGTGTTGAACCAGACGATCCCGCTGGCATTGATCGCCTGCGCAACGCTTGGTGCCGCCGCCTGGTTGTTCCGCCGCAGGCTCGAATAGGCCTCACGCACTGTGACCTCAGTTGCCAAAGCGTGACTCCTGAAACCAGGAACATCGAAACGGCAGGCTCGTTTCCTCAGCGCAAACCAAAACAATTCCCAGCAGATCTACGACGCGGTTTCGCGTCCGGAATTGTTTGAAAAGCAATGAGATAGAGCATTTCCGTATCTCCTCGAACAGCGGAATTCCTCTGGAACTAAGGAGAAGCAAAATGTACAAGATCATTCTTGTGTCCGGCGCGCTTGCGCTCTCGTCGCTCGCCACCAATGCGATGGCAGACGGGGCTGTAACGGGTGCAGCCGGTGGCGCAATCACCGGCGCAATTGTCGGCGGTCCCGTGGGTGCAGCAATTGGCGGCGTGGCAGGCGGTGTCGCCGGCGCTGTCGTCGATCCGCCGCCGCGCGAAGTCGTCACCTACGTCCAGGAACAGCCGGCTCCGCCGTCTACCGTCGTCGTGGAGCAGCCGATCGTCGTCGGCAAGCCGCTTCCTGCCGAAGTCCAGGTGATGCCGGTGCCGGATAATCCGCGCTATGCCTATACGGTCATCAACAATCGCCATGTGATCGTCGAGCCCCGGACCCACCGCGTGGTCCAGGTCATCGAATAAGCGATCAGATCATCGAATGAAAAGATGCGGCCCCGCCTCGACTGGCGGGGCTTTTTTGTCAGGTGCGGTTCCGCAGCGCTTCTGCCTGCGCATAGAACTTCTTTTCCCATTCCTTGTGATTATCCAGCCCTTCGCGAATGAACGGCGTGAAAACCGCAAGATTGAGCAGAAGCCAGTTGACGATCCGTGCCGGGAATTTCAGCGGCTTCACGAAATCGATGAACAGAACGACGCGCGTCTTGTCCGTGTGGTTCCAGGCCTCGTGCTCATAGGCATCGTCGAAGATCAGCGCCTTGCCTTCCTGCCAGTGGCAGATCTGGTCCTGGACGCGGATGGCAAGCTTGTCGGTGGCATCAGGCACGATCATGCCGAGATGCAGGCGCAATACGCCATTATACGGGCCGCGATGCGCCGGCAGGTGTTTGCCGGGCTCGAAGATCGAGAACATCGCCGTCTTCAACCCCGGGATCTTCTGCACGGCCTTCCAGGTTTCCGGGCAGGCCCGGATATTCTGCTCCGACTTCAGGCCGAAGCCGGAAAGGAAAAAGGTCTTCCACGTGTTATCCTTGGAGATGGTCTGCACGTCGGTGGCGATTTCCTGAAAGCTCGGCAGCTCGCTCTGGCGCACGAGCACGCGATCAAGCTCGGCGCGGATCTGCGGCCAGGCCTTCTCGACCTCCTTCGCCCACGGGAAAACATTGATGTCATAGACCGGCGGATTGCCGAGCTTTGCATATTTGAAGTTCAGGCGCTCGGCCCAGGCGACGATGCCCATGAAGAAGCGCGTCACGGCACTGGGGCGATCCATGGGGGCGATCCCGGCAGTGACGAAGCCCTGCTCGGCGAAGGTGGATCCTGATTTTTCGGGAAGGGGTGTATTGGCGATACCGTCAGTCATAGGCTTTCCATTGCTGACTAAAGCAACTCCAGCAAAAGTGCACAGCGGTTTTGCGTCCGGAATTGCCTCAAGACGAAAAATAGAGCGCTTCCGTATTTCGAAGAAAAACGGAAATGTTCGGGGAAATTGCATGGCCTTCCGCGCAGGAGCCGACACGACATCAGCGCGTTTGCCATTTCCTAAATATGGATAATCCCGACCGCGCCTCAAGTATCGCTCTAGCGGTCAAATGCCGCAGGGAACCGCCGCGCGAAACACGGCGGTTCCCGTTTCCCAAAGACATATCCGGGAGAAATATCAGACTTTAAGCTCGCGGCGTTCGCGCTCGCTGACCATGGCAAGGTCGAGCACCTTCTGCAGGTTTGCCGCATGGCGGAAGTTCGGATCGAGCTGCACGCCACTCGCCACCGCTTCGGCAAAACGCTGATAGTTGGTGGCAACCGGCGCTACCTCGATCGGCTTCCAGTTTGCAGTTTCCACGTCCTCACCAAGGCAGCCATACAGTTCAGAACCGCTTGGACGGTGGATGACTTCGAGGCTGCCCTTCTCGCCGTAGATGCGCAGCCTCAGCTCATTCAGGTGTCCGGTTGCCCAGCGGCTCGCGTGGATGACGCCGAGCGCGCCATTGGCGAAATCGACCGACATGGTGAAGCTGTCATTGGCGTCCAGCATATACTCGCCGATCTGGCCGCCCGGCGCCTTGTTGAAGGTCTTGAGCCGTGCAAAGACGTGGTCGATGTCGGTTGCAGCGCCATAGGCTGCGAAGTCGAGGATATGGATGCCGACATCGCCGAGCACGCCGTTCGAACCGTGACCGGTGGATAGGCGCCACAGCCAGGTGGATTCCGTGCGCCAGTCGCCCCAGGCACGCGAAACGAGCCAGCTCTGAAGATAGGAGGCCTCCACATGCTTGATCGTGCCGAGCTCGCCCGAGAGCACCATCTCGCGGGCGCGCTGCAGGGGAGCGACGTTGCGATAGGTGAGGTTCACCATGTTGATGACGCCGGCCTTTTCAGCCGCTTCCGTCATCTCCAGCGCCCTTGGATAATTTTCCGCCAGCGGTTTCTCACAAAGCACATGCTTGCCGGCCGCGATCAGCGCCATGGTGGTCGGGTGGTGAATCCGGTCGGGCGTAATATTTGTCGCCGCATCGAATTCGCCCCAGGCGATCGCCTCCTCCAGCGTCAGAAACCGCTTCTCGATATTGAACTTATCGGCAAAGGCGGCCAGACGTTCGGAATCCGTGTCGACGGCGCCGACCACGGTCACGCCGTCCATATTCATGAAGTGGGCGAGCTGGTTTTTCGCCATCACGCCCGTACCAAGAACGAGTAGTCGCATGGATGCTCCTCAGCGGTAACCGGCTTCGCCGGCCTGGTGCAGTCTCGGGCCGCGCTCGACGATCGGCTCCAGTGCTTTTTCTACCGGCACATTTGGAGCATCGGTGATGCTCTTCAATGCACCCTCGGSGTTATAGGCCCACTTGACGCCGTTGATCAGCACCTTCTGCACGTTGGCATCGTGRTAGGTCGGGTAGGTTTCATGGCCGGGGCGGAAATAGAAGATRTTGCCGGCACCGCGGCGCCAGGTCAGGCCGGAGCGGAAGACTTCGCCACCCTGGAACCAGGAGATGAACACCGTTTCCAGYGGCTCCGGYACSGAGAACTGCTCGCCGTACATCTCTTCGTTCTCCAGCTCGAAATGCTCGCCGATRCCGGCAGCGATCGGATGGCGCTGATTGATCGTCCACAGCCGCTCGCGTTCACCCGCCTCGCGCCATTTCAGCGCRCAGGGCGTGCCCATCAGACGCTTGAAGATCTTCGAGAAATGGCCGGAATGCAGCACGAGCAGGCCCATGCCTTCCCACACCCGCTTGGCGACACGCTCGACGACTTCGTCGGAGACGGCGCCATGATCCTTATGGCCCCACCAGGTCAGGACGTCGGTCTCGTCAAGCCGGGCCTCCGTCAACCCATGCTCGGGCTCCTGCAGCGTGGCGGTCGTCGCGGAAATCGCCGGGTCGGTGTTCAGCGCCTTGGCAATGGTCGTGTGCATGCCCTCAGGGTAGATGCCCCGGACGATCTCGTTGGTTGTCTCATGGATGTTTTCACCCCAGACGATGGTGCGAATAGACACGTTTCTGCTCCTTCACAGCGAATAGCGGACCGGAGCCGATGGGAAACGGTCAGATCCTGTTTATGTGGTTGGTGGTCAGGCTGCGCCCTTGAAAGGAACCCTTTCGAGCGCGCGTCCGGATTGGTCGAAGCGATGAATGCGCTCCTTGAGCGGCGACACGCCCAGTTGCTGGCCGGGCTGGTGGCTCGATACGCCGGTCTCGCGAACGGTAAGCGGTTCGGCCGAGCCGATGTCGAGATAGACGAAGCTGTCCGAGCCGAGGATCTCTGAATGGATGACGGTGCCGGTCCAGGCAGGATCCTGATCTCTAAACTCGATATGTTCGGCCCGCACCCCGATTGTGTGGGTGTCATAGGGAGCCGCGAAAGGTCCGGAGAGGAAATTCATCTTCGGCGAACCGATGAAACCGGCGACGAAAATGGAGTTCGGGGTCTCGTAGAGCTCGATCGGTGTTCCGACCTGTTCGACGACGCCGTCGCGCAGCACGCAGATGCGGTCGGCCAGTGTCATGGCCTCGACCTGATCGTGGGTGACATAGATCATCGTCGTGTCATGCATGCCGCGGTGAAGCTTGGCGATCTCCAGCCGTGTGGCGACGCGAAGAGCCGCATCCAGGTTCGACAAGGGTTCGTCGAACAGGAAGACCTTCGGGTCACGAACGATGGCGCGGCCGATAGCCACGCGCTGGCGTTGGCCGCCCGAAAGCTGGCGCGGCAGGCGTTCCAGATAGGGCGAAAGCTGAAGCATGCCGGCTGCCTGTTCGACGCGTGCCTTGCATTCTTCCCTGGTCCGGCCGGACAGCTTCATGCCGAAGGCCATGTTTTCGTAGACCGTCATGTGCGGATAGAGCGCGTAGGACTGAAAGACCATCGCGATGCCGCGTTTGGACGGGGAAAGACGGTTGACGGGTTCGCCGTCGAAGGAGAGCGTGCCGGAAGATATATCCTCCAGTCCCGAGATCAGTCGCAGCAAGGTGGATTTGCCGCAACCGGACGGGCCGACGAAGACCATGAACTCGCCCCTACGGATGTCCATGGTCACACCCTTGATGACTTCGAATGCGCCGAAGCTCTTGCGGATATTATCGAGCCTAATCTGTGCCATATCTCGCTTTCCTCAGCCTTTGACGCCGCCGGCCGTCAGCCCGGAAATAATCCGGCGTTGAAAAATCAGAACAAGGATGACGACGGGCACGGTGACGATGACCGATGCCGCCATGATGTTGCCCCAGGGGATTTCGAACTGACTTCCGCCCGAAAGCAGAGCGATTGCCACCGGTACCGTTCGTTGGGCATCCGATGATGTGAAGGTCAGGGCGAACAGGAATTCATTCCAGGCCGTGATGAAAGCGAGCAGGCCGGTGGTGACCAAGGCCGGCCACATCAACGGCATGAACACTTTCGTGATGATGACCCAAGGGGATGCGCCATCGACGATCGCCGCTTCCTCGATTTCGATCGGCAGATCCCGCATGAAAGTGGTCAGCACCCAAACAGTGAAGGGCAGGGTGAAGATCATATAGGAGAAGATCAGCGCAAACGGCGTGTTGAAGATGCCGATCCAGCGGATGAGTTCGAAAAGCCCCGCCAGCACGGCGATCTGCGGAAACATCGACACGGACAGGATGGTCAGCATCAAGAGTGCCCGACCCCTGAAATGCACCCGGGCAAGCGCGTAGGATGCGGTCACTGCGAGCAGCAGCGAGGCGGCGACCACGAGGCAGGCAATGAGCAGTGAATTGCCGAGGCTGCGTATGAAGCTGCCCGTCGTCAACACACCTCTATAGTTTTCGAGCGAGATCGAAGTCGGCCAGTAATTGACCTCGAAGAGGGCTGTGCCGGCTTTAAAGCTTGTGAGGATCGCGTAGTAGAACGGGAAGACCGCGATGATGACGATAACGGCAACCAGAAGATAGAAGAGGGTGTTCTTTGTGGCTGTAAGCAACATCAGCGTTCACCACCCCCGAGATTGACGCGGCCGATCCAAATGTAGAGCACGGTGACCGACGCGATGATGAGAAAGAGAACGGTCGAGGCTGTTGCGCCATAGGCGAACTTGTCGAAGTCGAAAAGGTTTTCACGCGCCATGACCGACATCGTCTTTGTCTGGGCGTTGTTGGGCGTCAGCACGTAGATCAGGTCGAAGATGCGCATCGCATCGAGCATGCGGAAGATTACCGCGACCATGATCGCCGGGCGCACCAGCGGGAGCGTCAGGCGCCAGAATACCTTAATCGGGTTGATCCCGTCGATTTTGGCGGCTTCGTAAATATCTGCCGGAACCATCTGCAGAGCGGCCAGGATCAGCAGGGCCATGAAGGGTGTCGTCTTCCAGACGTCGACGATCAGAACGGCAATCATCGCGGTATCGGGATCTGCGGTCCATGCGATCTTCTGGCTGATAAGCCCGAGGCTGAGAAGGATGTCGTTCAGGATACCGAACTGGTCGTTGAGCATCCAGGCCCACATCTTGGCCGAGACAATGGTCGGGATCGCCCAGGGAATGAGGATCGCGGCGCGCACGATGCCACGCCCAACGAACTGGGCATTCAATACGAGGGCGACGATGAGGCCGAGCGCGGTTTCGATCGTCACGGACAATAGCGTGAACTTTGCCGTATTCCAGACCGCACCCCACCACGCGGGATCGGCAAGAAGTCCCCTGTAAACGGTGCGGCCGCTCTTCAGGGTGACCCAGGAGAGGTAATTGTCGAAGCCCACAAACTTCGCATCGCCGAGGTTCGTCAGCGATGCGTTGGTGAAGCTGAAGTAGATGGTGCGAAACAGCGGCCAGCCGGCAACGATCGCGAGGATCAACAGGGTCGGCGCCAAAAACATCCAAGCGGAACGAACCCGCTCGGAGCGCAGGTCGGACGAAGTGGGCTTGGCGAAAGCGCCCGTCCTCAGGTTTTGGGAGACTGCAACTTCACTCATGGGGTATCCGCTTCATGAGACGATCGACAAAGGCGTTGTCGGGAACGGCAGCGACGGAAGGTCCGCCGCTGCCGTATCGGTCTTTCACCAGGCGCCGCCCTCAAGCGTCGTCAGATCGGCTTCAAGAAGCTCGAGGTTTTCTTCCGCAGAGCCGCTACCGGAGAGCGTGTTGTGCACGGCGGTCCAGAACTTCGCGGAAACCTCGTTGTATTTGACCTTCGCAACAGCCGACGGGCGCGGCACTGCATTTTCGAAGATCGGCTTCCAGTTCGGCATGAAAGGCTGCGCAGCAGCAATGTCCTTGTCGTCATAGAGCGCCGACAGCGTCGGCAGGTTGGAAAGCTCGATGGCGCGCTGCTTCTGGCTATCCTTCGAGGTCAGGAACTTGACGAGTTCGATCGCTGCATCGGGGCTCTTCGAATATTTCGACACGGCGAGATTCCAGCCCCCGAGCGCCGAAGAAGGCTTGTCGCCTTCGGCGGCAACCGGAAGGGTCGTCACGTCGAACTTGCCCTTGACCGGACTGTCAGGGCCGTTTCCAAGCGCATAGGCATAGGGCCAGTTGCGCATGAAGACCGCGTTGCCTGTCTGCCAGACACCACGGGATTCTTCTTCCTGATAGGCAAGCACACCGCTCGGTGAAATCGTGCCGATCCAGCCCTTGGCGCGATCGAGAGCTGCCGCAGCCTTTTCATTGTTGATGGAAATCGTGCCATCGGTCTCGATGATCTGGCCGCCACCCGAGGACTTGACCCATTCCAGCGCATTGCAGGTCAGGCCTTCATAGGCATTGCCCTGGAAGACGTAACCCCAGAGATCCTTCTGGCCGGCGGCGCGCTCCTTCTCCTGGATTTCCTTGGCGGTTGCCYCCATCTCGTCCCAGGTTTTCGGCGGCTGCTTGCCGTATTTCTCAAGCAGATCCTTGCGATAGAAGAGCGCCGGAGCGTCCGTATAAAGCGGCATTGCAACCAGGCGGCCGTTCACGGTTTGCGATGCGACGATTGCCGGGAAGAAGTCGCCGACGACATCCTTGGTGGCATCCTTCAGATCGACGAACTGGTCGGCCAACTGTGGGGCCCAGATAACATCCGTCTGGTAGACATCGACATCAGTGTTGCCGGCTGCAAGCCAGAGACGATACTGCGAAAACTGCTCCGTCGACGAGGACGGCATGGTGACGATCTTGACCTTATTGCCAGTCGTCTTCTCGAAAACATCGAGCTGCTTGCGGAACAGATCGAGGTTCTTGCCGGTGGAACTCGCCGAGATGCTGATCTCGGCGGCATAGGACGATACGGTCGCGCCAATGAGCGCGGCCGCAACCGCGGCCGCTGTAAAGCAAAACTTCATTTTCTCCTCCCAAGGACCAAATTGAAATCGATTTGGCTGCAAAAAACTGTCAGAAGGCGGATATCATGTCAAGAGAGGGGCTCGATCGACAGTGTTGCTTGTGTACAGATGCAGAATACTGTTTGAAATCAATGAGTATCCTGAATATTGCGATTTCTTTGATTTCGGGTTGCGTACAAGAGGGCAATTAAAATTGAAATCGATTTGAGAAAATATAGTCGACGGCGTAGAATGTGGAAATTGCGCCGCCGATGGTATAGATCCCCGGCAGCGCAGGCGATGAAAGTCAATTCGGTCTATGAAACTCAAAGAGTTCGCAAAACAACTTGGACTGTCCCCAACGACCGTCAGCCGTGCGCTCAGTGGCTATCCCGAGGTGAGCGAAGTGACGCGCGCCCGTGTCGTTCAGGAAGCGGTGCGAATGGGCTATCGGCCGAACGTCAATGCGGTAAGGCTGAAAACCGGGCGGGTCGGTGCCATTGGCGTTGTCATGGGGCGAGCAGGCGAGTTCCATTTCGCGGAATTCATGGCCGGCATGGCGGAGCGTCTTGTCACGGAAGACACCGACATTCTGGTCATTCCGATGGCTAATCCCGAATATGATGCAGAGATGCAACTTTATAGGCGGCTGGCGGAAAGCCAGCGGGTGGATGCGATCATCGTTCACTCGCCTCGACCCAATGACCAGCGCATCGCGCTACTGAACGAGCTGGGAATGCCGTTTCTCGTTCATGGCCGGTCTGACATCGACGTGCCGCACCCGTGGCTCGATATCGACAATGAAGGGGCCGTGTGTCGTGCGACCTCGCATCTGATCGATCTTGGTCATACCAGGATTGCGATGATCAATGGCCGCCAGGGAGCGACCTATGCGCTGCATCGCGACATCGGCTATCGCCGCGCGCTGCAGCACCATGGGATCGAAGTCGATCCGCAATTGATTGCCAACGGCAATTTCACCGACGAGCTCGGTTTTCGCTTTGCACGGTCATTTCTCGAACAACCGAAGCCGCCTACCGCGTTTGTCGCCGGGTCCATGATGACCGCGCTCGGCATTTACCGAGCCGCGCGTTCGCTCGGCCTTCAGATCGGCAGCGATGTCTCGGTTATCGCTCACGATGACGTTTTTCCCTATTTGACGGCCGACAATATGGTCCCGTCGCTATCGGCGACCCGCTCGTCGATGCGCGCCGCAGGCACGCGGTGCGCCGATCTCGTGCTGCAGCTTTTGGCCGGGCGTTCGCCACTGGAGATTCACGAGCTTTGGCCGGTTGAGCTTATCTTGCGCGAGTCAACAGGGCCGGTACGGGCGCTCCAGACTTAACATTTGTGCAACCATACGAACGGCAGGCGGCAGACGAGCTTGAGCAGTTCTGTCGGGGCCGGCGAGACAGGCGCGGGCCGTCTTGCGCCAGCTTTGGCGCAGTTGCGAGAAATCCGTCTCATTGTGCCCGGCGGCAAGAGCAGGTGCTAAGAAAACCGCTCTTATCTAATCGTTTTTATCTACAGGGGGCATTGACGCGCGACCCCGCTTGCATTCTGTATCCGCCCCCAACGTGACCGTGGCCGGGGAGGGCACATGCAGGTCCTATCGAGCATTGAGGCGATGCGCGCAGCACTTGCTGAAGCAAAGGCGAAAGGCGGGCCGGTCGGCTTCGTGCCAACGATGGGTTATCTCCATGCCGGACATATGAAACTTGTCGCGCGAGCCCGCGCTGAAAACGAAATCGTCGTTGCCTCGATCTTCGTCAATCCACTCCAGTTCGGCCCGGCGGAGGATCTGACCCGATACCCGCGTGATCTCGAACGCGACAAAACGATGCTGGAAAAAGCAGGCGTTGACATTCTCTTTGTGCCAGGCGTCGAGGATATGTACCCACGCCCGATGAAAACCGTGGTTGATGTGCCGGAGCTTGGATGCGAGCTCGAAKGCGCCGTTCGACCAGGGCATTTCGCCGGCGTGGCCACTGTCGTCAGCAAGCTCTTCAATATCGTCCAGCCGAAGCACGCCTATTTCGGCGAGAAGGATTACCAACAGGTCGTTGTCATCAAACGGATGGTAGACGATCTGGCGCTGCCGGTGCGCGTCGTTTCCGTGCCGACAGTCCGGGATATGGATGGGCTCGCGCTGTCTTCTCGCAACGTCTATCTCAATGAGGAAGAAAGGCGCGCAGCGGTCATCGTCCCTCGCGCGTTGGACGAAGCGGAGCGCCTTGTCGCTCAGGGCCTCACTGACCCGCAGGTCCTTGAAGCGAAGCTTGCCGGCTTCATCAGCCGTGAGCCTCTGGCAAAGCCGGAAGTCGTCGCTGTGAGGGACGCCTCGACATTGCAGAATGTCGCGAAAATCGAGGTCCCGGTGGTGATCGCATTGTTCGTCCGGATCGGCACGACCAGGCTTCTCGACAACCGGGTGATTGTGAAAAAGGCTACGTCTGGACCAGGAGACGCGCAATGAGTACAGCGAACTCCACGAAGCGCCTGACGCCCACGCGAATCCGGGCGATGAAGGGTGGAACGCCGATCGTATGCCTGACGGCTTACACGACACCGATGGCGCGGCTGCTCGATGAACACTGCGATCTCCTGCTCGTCGGAGATTCGCTCGGCATGGTTCTCTATGGACTGGACAGCACCGTCGCGGTGACGCTCGACATGATGGTCGCGCACGGCAAGGCGGTCATACGCGGGGTCACCAAATCCTGTGTCGTCGTCGACATGCCCTTCGGCAGTTACCAGGAATCCAAAGAACTGGCCTATCGCAATGCCGTGCGCATTCTACAGGAAACCGGCTGCGACGCGGTCAAACTTGAGGGTGGCGAGGAGATGGCCGATACAATCGCCTTCCTCACCGCCCGTGGTGTTCCAGTTCTTGGCCACATCGGCTTGATGCCGCAGCAGGTTCATACCGCAGGTGGATACCGATCCGTGGGCCATTCCGACGAAGAAGTCGCGACGATCCGGCGTGACGCGGAGGCCGTCTGCAACTCGGGAGCCTTTGCGGTCGTCATCGAGGGCACGGTTGAGACATTTGCCCGCGAGGTGACGAGCGCTATCCCTGTTCCAACGATTGGAATCGGTGCGTCGGCCGCCTGCGACGGCCAGATCCTGGTTTCGGACGATATGCTCGGACTGTTCAACGACTTCACACCGCGCTTCGTCAAACGGTACGACGAGCTTGGAAAGAGGATCGGGGTGGCGGCGGCCGCCTATGCTGGCGAGGTTCGCTCCCGCACATTTCCCACGCAAGACCATACATTCAAGCGCCGGCCGTAGTTCGGGTGGCCTTGCCAAGCCTGAATAGCCTGTCGCCCTCAGCTCGATTGTCGCAGCCGTCATACCATTAGCGATTCACGACGCTTTGGCTTCGAAAGTGGGGGCAAAATCACCCAGCGATTTTGCCTTGAGGATCATGCCTTCGATATCCTGCTCAACGATCGCTTCAAGATCGGTGAAGCTGTCGATGACGTAGTAGATCGGCTGGAGGATATCGATCCGGTACGGAGTCCTCAGCACGCTCAGCAGATCGAACGGCCGAAATTCACACGTCTTGCCTTCCATTGCCGCCTTTGCTTCGCTTGGCGAAGAGACGATCCCTGCGCCGAAGCAGCGGCGGCCCTTTGGTGTGTTAATCAGACCGAATTCGACGGTAAACCAGAAGATGCGGAACAAATGCCAGGAATAGCCTTTGCCGAGGTGGACGGCAGTTTCACCGAAATGCCGTACGAAATTGGCATAGCTCTGGTTGGTGAGCATTGGGCAGTGGCYGAAAACCTCATGGAACAGGTCGGGTTCCTCGATATAGTCGATATGCTCGCGACGGCGGAGGAACGTTGCGAGCGGGAATTTGCCTTGCGACAGAAGTTCATAAAAACGTGAGGGTGGAATGAGCGCCGGCACGCCTTCAACCCCGAAGCCGGTGGTTTCGTTCAGACGTCTGTTCACATCGAGAAGCTGCGGCACCTTGTCGGGCTTCAGTCCCAGCATTTCGACGCCATCAAGATATTCGCGGCAGGCCATCTCGGCGAGAAGCTTCATCTGACGCCGGTAGAGCTCACCCCAGATCGCATCTTCATCAGGCATGTAGTCATATAAACCGTCCGGGCCGGGCAGTTTGGCGGTGTAGCTGCTTTCCTTGGTCATAGGCTGATCCTCCCATGCACGGCGCTATTCCTGCCATTATGATCCAGGTTTGGAGGATTTTCTTTTCTTTCATGCTGGCTATTGGCATAGTGATGGAAAATCTTGCCGAATGTGACGCCAAGAATGAAAGAATCTGGGAATTTTCACCGCAAGCTTCTGCAGCTCGTCCAGGCTGACGGCACTCTTTCGCTGGCAGACCTGGCTGAAAAGGCCGGCATGTCACAAAGCTCGGCCTGGCGGAAGATCCAAGAACTGGAAGCCGACGGCGTCATCCGCAAGCGTGTGACACTGCTCGATCCTGGAAAACTCGATCTCAAGCTCTGCGTCATCGCGCATGTAACGCTGGAGGATCATCACGAAGAGGCGGTAGCGTCTTTCGCTTCGGTGGTGTTGGAGCGGCCGGAGATCATGGAATGCTACGCCTTATCAGGCGCTTTCGATTACATGCTGAAGATAAGGGTGAGGGACGTGGAAAGCTACGAAGCCTTCATGACCCGCTACCTCATGCGCAACCCGCATGTGCGCACGGTCGTATCGAGCTTTGTGCTGCGGGAGCTGAAATTCTCGACCGAACTGCCGCTCTGACGTTTGGTGCCAGATCACCGCGCGCTGTCTCCATGCCAGCTAGCCGGCATGTGTATCGGAAAGCCTTCGAATGTCTTCAGTGTATCGAGCACGATCGAAGTCTTCACGTGCTGCACAGACTCATGAGGCAGCAGAACGTCGTTGACGAATTTGGAGAGATCCGCGAGCCCGCGGGTCGCTACCTTCAGGTGATAGTCCATTTCACCGGTCAGCGCATAGGCTTCGAGAACTTCCGGCAGTCCGTTGATCAGTTGCGAGAATCTGCGGGCATTGTCCCTGTTGTGGGTGGCAAGCGTCACGGATATGACCACCAGCATATCCAGACCCAGCTTCTGCTGATCCAGATAGGCCCGGTAGCTGCAAATATATCCCTCAGCTTCCAGTCTTGTTCGCCGGCGCGAGCATTGCGAGGGTGAAAGCGCAATCCGCTCCCCCAACTCATTGTTCGTCAACCGGCCGTCCTTTTGAAGTTCCTGCAGCAGACGTAAATCCAATTTATCGAGCTGTTCATCCATTGCGCAAAATCCCGAAAATCCTCACAGATCGTGCACAATATCTTCTCGGAGCATAAAGAATGCAAGAACTTTGCATGCGTTTTGGGCCACACTTTGCATAAGCAAACTCCAGTTCCAGGAGGAGAAAATGGGCCCTTTTCCGCATGATGCGCCGCCCTCGGAAATTACCGCCGACAACCCGGCCGGCACCGACGGCTTCGAGTTCGTTGAATTCGCCCATCCTGAACCCGACAAGCTGCGCGAACTCTTCACACGCATGGGCTACGTCCCAGTCGCCAGGCACAAGACGAAAGACATCACCGTCTGGCGCCAGGGGGACATCAACTATATCCTGAACGCCGAAGCCGGCAGTCATGCCGCTCGTTTCGTCGCAGCCCATGGTCCCTGCGCCCCGTCGATGGCATGGCGCGTCGTCGACGCCAGACACGCCTTCGATCACGCAGTGTCGAAAGGCGCCATCCCGTATGAAGGGCCTGACAAGGCGCTCGATGTCCCGGCAATCGTCGGCATTGGCGGCTCGCTGCTCTATTTCATCGAAACCTATGGTGCGAAGGGATCAGCCTACGATGCCGAGTTCGATTGGCTTGGCGAGTCCAACCCGCATCCCCAGGGGATCGGTTTTTATTATCTCGACCATCTCACCCACAACGTTTTCCGCGGCAATATGGACAAGTGGTGGGATTTTTACCGCAATCTGTTCAATTTCAAGCAGATCCACTTCTTCGATATCGATGGACGCATCACCGGTCTGGTAAGCCGCGCCATCACGTCGCCCTGCGGCAAGATCCGCATTCCGCTGAATGAATCGAAGGATGACACCAGCCAGATCGAAGAATATCTGAAGAAGTACAGAGGCGAGGGCATCCAGCATATTGCCGTTGGAACGGAGGATATCTACGAGGCAACTGACAGACTTGCCGATAACAGTCTGCGTTTCATGCCGGGACCGCCGGAAACCTATTACGACATGTCCTATGAACGCGTGAACAGCCATAGCGAACCTGTCGAACGCATGAAGAAGCACGGCATCCTCATCGATGGCGAAGGCGTGGTGAATGGCGGCATGACGAAAATCCTGCTGCAGATCTTCTCCAAGACCGTCATTGGCCCGATCTTCTTCGAATTCATCCAGCGCAAGGGCGACGAGGGCTTCGGCGAAGGCAATTTCCGTGCTCTCTTCGAGTCGATCGAGGCCGATCAGATCAAGCGTGGTGTTATCGGTACTGCGGCGGAGTAAACTCTCGGGGTCAGCTCGCGCGTCTGAAGACGCGCGGTGCCTCAGAGTTTCCGGGGAGGAGTTGAGCATGGACCAGACATCGATCCAGCCGTCAGACGGCGAAGCCACGACGGCAAACAGACTGAAGTATATGCCGGGCTTCGGCAATGACTTCGAGACGGAGTCACTCCCGGGCGCTCTTCCACAAGGCCAGAACAGCCCCCAGAAATGCAACTATGGTCTCTACGCGGAGCAGCTTTCCGGTTCACCGTTCACCGCCCCGCGCGGGACGAACGAAAGGTCCTGGCTCTATCGCATCCGCCCGAGCGTGCGTCACACGAGCCGCTTCTCAAACGCTTCCTATCCGCACTGGAAGACTGCACCTTGTCTGGACGAGCATTCGCTTCCCCTGGGACAGCTTCGCTGGAATCCCGTTCCCACACCCACCGAGAAGCTGACGTTTCTTCAGGGTGTGCGGACAATGACGACGGCGGGCGATGTCACGACCCAGGTGGGCATGTCAGCCCACGCCTACGTCTTCAATGACGATATGATCGAAGATTACTTCTTCAACGCCGATGGTGAACTGCTGATCGTGCCGCAGCTCGGCGCCGTCAGGGTGTTCACCGAAATGGGCATCATGGACGTGGAGCCCCTGGAAATATGCCTCATCCCCCGCGGCATGATGTTCAAGGTCCTGCGCAACGGCGAGCAGACCGTCTGGCGCGGATATATATGCGAGAACTACGGCGCGAAATTCACGCTGCCGGATCGCGGACCGATCGGCGCGAACTGTCTGGCGAACCCACGCGACTTCAAGACTCCTGTCGCCGCTTTCGAGGACAAGGAAAGGCCTTGTCGCGTTCATGTGAAGTGGTGCGGCAAATTCTATGTCACGGATATCGGCCACTCGCCCCTCGATGTGGTGGCCTGGCACGGCAACTACGCCCCCTTCAAATACGATTTGCGGACGTTTGCTCCCGTCGGCGCGATCCGCTTTGATCATCCCGATCCGTCGATTTTTTCGGTGCTGACTGCGCCCACCGAAGATGCGGGCACGGCGAATGTCGATTTTGTGATCTTTCCGCCCCGCTGGCTGGTCGCCGAGCACACTTTCCGCCCGCCCTGGTACCACCGTAACATCATGAGCGAGTTCATGGGCCTGATCCATGGCCAGTATGACGCCAAGGAGGAGGGCTTTGTCCCCGGCGGCATGAGCCTGCATAACATGATGCTTGCCCACGGGCCGGACGCGCTCGCCTTCGAAAAGGCATCCAATTCCGAGCTCAAACCGGTGAAGCTGGATGACACCATGGCTTTCATGTTCGAGACCCGGTACMCCCAGCAATTGACGAAATACGCAGCCGAGCTTGAAACGCTGCAGGACAACTACCTGGAGTGCTGGGACGGCCTGGAACGCAAGTTCGACGGGACCCCCGGTATCAAGTGATGGCATCAGGTGAAGATCGGCCAAGCATCCTTTGGCACGGGAATGGGACATGAAACTTGCGACGTTGAAAGACTCCACGAGAGACGGCCGGCTCGTCATCGTTTCCCGCGACCTTACCCGTTGTTCCGAAGTCGGTCACATTGCCCGCACATTGCAGGCGGCTCTCGATGACTGGGAGCACGTTGCTCCGAGGCTCGCGCAGATTGCCGAAGGTATCGAGACAGGAGCCCAGCCGACGATCCGCTTTCGCGAACACGACGCCACATCGCCCTTGCCGCGGGCATATCAATGGGCCGACGGTTCGGCTTATCTCAACCATGTTGAACTGGTCCGCAGGGCGCGGGGTGCCGAGATGCCGGCGAGCTTCTGGACCGATCCGCTGATGTATCAAGGTGGTTCGGACGGGTTCCTCGGGCCGCGAGACCCGATCGTGGTGGCTGACGAAGCTTATGGGATCGACCTGGAGGGCGAAATTGCCATCATCGCCGGCGACGTTGCCATGGGTTCTGGTCCGGAAGCTGCGCGCGATGCCATCCGTCTGGTAATGCTCGCCAACGACGTGTCCCTGCGCGGTCTCATACCGGACGAGCTGGCCAAGGGATTTGGTTTCTTCCAGTCCAAGCCGGCATCGGCATTTTCTCCGGTCGCGGTGACGCCGGACGAGCTCGGAGAGGCGTGGGATGGCGGCAAGCTGTGCCTGCCGCTGCTTGTGAGCGTGAACGGAAAGGCATTCGGCAAGGCGAACGCCGGCGTCGACATGACGTTTGATTTTGGCCAACTCATCGCCCATGCCGCCAGAACCCGCAATCTGGCGGCTGGAACGATTATCGGTTCGGGAACGGTTTCCAACAAGCTCGACGGCGGAGCAGGCAAGCCCATCGAAGACGGAGGGGACGGCTACTCATGCATCGCCGAGATACGGATGATTGAGACGATCAAAACCGGGTCGCCGAAGACTCCATTCATGCAGTTCGGGGACCAGGTTCGCATCGAGATGAAGGATGATGCCGGCCATTCGATCTTTGGGGCGATCGAGCAGACGGTCGAAAAATATAAGGAGGCTGGCCCGCGATGAACGAGGTCGTTCTTTACGACTACTGGAGGTCATCGGCGAGCTATCGCGTCCGTATCGCGCTCAATCTCTTGGCGATCGACTACAAAACAGTGTCCATCAACTTGTTGGAGGGAGCGCACAAGAAGCCGGAATATCTGACGCTCAACCCGCAGGGGTTCGTGCCGACATTGGTGATCGACGGGAAAACTCTGACCCAGTCGCTGGCAATCATCGAGTATCTGGCCGAGCTTCGGCCGGAATGCGGACTACTGCCAGCCGATATTGCCGATCGCCAGAAAGTGCGCGCCTTCGCATACGCGGTCGCCATGGACATACATCCGATATGCAACACGCATGTCGTGGCGCATCTCATGACCGTAACGGACAAGACCGGCGCCCGCGAGGAATGGATGAAGCATTTCATCACGGATGGCCTTCGCAAGCTCGAAGCCATGATTGACGGAGCCGATGGAGAGTTCAGCTTCGGCGATACACCGACGATGGCGGACCTATGTCTTGTTCCCCAGGTCTACAATGCCCGCCGCTGGGGAGTGGACGTAACTGACTTCACGCGCATCACCGATATTGATGGCAAGTGCTGCAGACTGCCAGCTTTTCAGGCCGCCCATCCCGACAGCGTGAAACCTTAGCGCGTTGCCGAGATGCCTGCGCGAGCTGACGTTGATCATCCTTCGAAGAAATTGCAGTATCGCAACTCCACCAGCCAGCCAGCCTATTCAGCAAATTTGCCTGGCCATCTGCAAAGGGTGTTCCTCTGCCGCCGCAGCGCTCCAGATATTAGTGAGGCGCGGGCACATTGATGCCGGAAGCCGCTAATTGAGGGAGACGTTTCATGACTGCACCGCATCCTCCAAGAACCCATATCGGCAATCATCCCCTGCATCCGGAAACCCAGATGCTGAACTACGGGTATGATCCCGAACTCTCCGAAGGCGCGGTCAAGCCGCCTGTCTTCCTGACGTCCACGTTCGTTTTCAACTCCGCCGAAGACGGTCGCGATTTCTTCGATTACGTTTCGGGTCGGAAGGAGCCGCCGGAAGGTAAGGGCGCGGGCCTTGTCTATTCGCGCTTCAATCATCCAAACAGCGAGATCATCGAAGATCGTCTGGCGGTCTACGAGCAAGC
The DNA here is from genome assembly GCF_056405875.1 of Rhizobium sp. P1_E6. NCBI lineage: Bacteria > Pseudomonadati > Pseudomonadota > Alphaproteobacteria > Hyphomicrobiales > Rhizobiaceae > Rhizobium > Rhizobium sp. P1_E6. The sequence goes on from NZ_JBFUBG010000062.1 coordinate 36,886, forward strand.
CGAGAGCGGCGCGGTGTTTTCATCGGGAATGTCCGCCATCGCGACGGTCCTGCTTGCCTTCGTCCGTCCGGGAGATGCCATCCTCCACTCACAGCCGCTCTATGGCGGGACGGAAACATTACTTGCCAAGACCTTCCTCAATTTTGGCGTTTCCGCCGTCGGTTTTGCCGATGGCGTCAGCGAAGTCTCGGTAAGGGCCGCGGCCGAGGAAGCAATGGCCAAGGGCAATGTCTCGGTCATCCTCATCGAGACGCCCGCAAACCCGACCAATAGCCTTGTCGACATCGCAATGATCCGGCGGATTGCCGATGCGATTGGTCAGAAGCAGGGCCATACGCCTATTGTCGCCTGCGACAACACTCTGCTCGGCCCGGTTTTCCAGCGCCCGATCGGGCATGGTGCGGACATTTCCCTCTATTCCCTGACCAAATATGTCGGCGGCCATTCGGATCTGATCGCCGGGGCGGCACTCGGCAACCGGGCGCTCATCAAGCAGGTGAAGGCGCTTCGCGGCGCTATCGGCACGCAGCTCGATCCGCATTCATGCTGGATGCTCGGGCGTTCACTCGAAACGTTGCAGATCCGCATGGAACGGGCCAACAGCAACGCGAAGGCGGTGGCGGATTTCCTGAGGCAGCATCCCAAGGTCGAGACGATCCACCACCTGCCATACAGCGATCCCGATTCCGCCGTCGGCAGAACATTCGCGGCCCAGTGCAGCGGCGCCGGTTCGACATTTTCCTTCGATATCAAGGGCGGCCAACCGGCCTCGTTCCGGTTCCTGAACACGTTGAAAATCTTCAAGCTTGCCGTCAGCCTCGGAGGAACGGAATCCCTGGCATCGCATCCGGCGACGATGACGCATTCCGGCGTGCCGGCCGAGGTGCGCCAGCGTATCGGTGTCCTTGATGCAACGATCAGGCTGTCGATCGGCATCGAACATCCAGACGACCTTATTGCCGATCTCACCCTGGCGCTCGATGCGGCGTAAATCGCCGCATCCGTGCCTAGCCCGATATCGGTCGGCTGAGGTGCTCGGAATTTGAGGGTAGATGATGCGTCCAACGCCATCCGCTATTGGCCATCGATCCCGAGGCACCCATGAATCCTAGCTTTCAGATCATCCAACAGCACTACCCGCGCAAACTGTCGGGGCCTTCGATGAAGGCGCCGCCTGAGCTATCAGCGGCAGCTTCGCCACCCGGTATCTTCCGTGCCAGGCGTTTGATCGCATCGCCGAGATCGGCGATTAGGACATGGCTTGCGGGAACAACGACGAGCGAAAGAACCGTTGAAACCATCAGTCCGCCGATGACCGCCACCGCCATAGGTGCTCTGAACTCGCCACCGATTTCGTGGCCGAATGCCGCCGGCACCATGCCGKCCACCATCGCCAATG